>JBEPVG010000217.1:0-4425 GCA_041691175.1 Chitinophagaceae bacterium | reverse complement strand
CCAGAATTCCTTTGTATTCATTTTGCGCAGCAGTTCTAAATAAATTATTCACTTCTGCAGCGGTTGTATTACTCTTTAATTGGATTGAGAAGGAGGCCATTGCGCCATTTGAAACGGGAACCCTAGTGGAGAAAACATTTATTTTATCTTTCAAAGCAGGGAGCAAACGGTTTAAAGATTTGTGCAAGTCAATTGCAACGGGAATGATAGATTCAGCAGCAGCGCGGCCCCGGCGAAATTGCGAATGCGGCATGTCAACCAACGCCTGTCTTGATGTATATGAATGAAGAATGTTGATATGAACTGAATTTATTCCGATTGAATTTAGAATATAAAGAACATGGACAGAGCAATTTGTCATACAGCCACCGGGAGAAAGTATATCAATCTTATCAATTGATCCGTTTTGATTATACCCATAAACCAATAAAGGAATATCATCGGCTCCGGTTGTAGATAGCAAAACCTTTTTAGCGCCGGCGAATATATGTTTTGAAGCACCCGCCTTGTCCACAAATCTTCCTGAACATTCCAACACGACATCTATGTTTAAATCTTTCCAGGGAAGATTTTCCGGATCTCCATTTTGTAAAGCAACTATTTCCTTTGTATTTAATAAAAGTGAATTTCCATCTGCCACTATTTTCAATGGGAAAGTTCCATAAACAGAATCGTATTTTAAAAGGTAAGCCAGGTTTTCTACTGGCATAATATCGTTTACAGCTACCACCTCAAAATGTTCATTATCTACCAATCTTCTGAACAAAAGACGACCAATACGGCCCATTCCATTTATTGCAATTCGCATCTTCAAATTTTTTTTTGATGCAAATATCCGTAAGAAAAAATTATTGTTTGTGAAATTATAAAGGTAAAAATAGAAAACATGGCATAAGATTCCTTATACCATGTCAAAGTAATTTGTGGTGATTCTTACATTCCTGTTAAGAAGGCTATTGCTGCCATTATTCCAAGGAATAATAAAATAATTCCGAGGGCAACAAATGTGTCATGCAATTCAACGGAGTTAATTTTCATAACCTACAGTTTTAATGATTAATAAATAAAATGGTTTAGTAAGGAAGATTGGAAAAAAAACCTGACTATATGACTATTTTATAGGGACAAGGATTGATACAAATTTAAAAAGAATATTTATTACCTGCAATTCTTTTTTTTTGCGCTTTTCAATGGCTAATTTTGCGTTTAGAATTTAACTATGAATAGAAAATCCTTTATTGCTTTATTGGTCGCAATTTTTTTGCCGGTTACGGGTTATTTATTAGTAAGTTATTACAGTGCGGGAGTTGTACAAATGCCACAAAGATATTTTTATGATAGTGTAAATGTGGTGGAGAAGAATGGCAAAACCACTTATGATACTGCGTGGCACCAGGTAAGTAATTTGCACTTTACCAACCAATTAGGCCAGCAGGTTTCTTTAGATGATTTAAAAGGAAAAATCATCGTGCTTGATTTCTTTTTTACTCATTGCCCTACGATTTGCCCAAAACTTGCTGTTGCAATGAAAAAGTTACAAACGTCATTTCCTAATAACGATTCTATTGTTCAGTTTGTTTCCATTTCGATTGATCCAAAACACGACTCTGTGCAGCAATTAAGAAACTGGGCACGCAAATTTAATGTCAATCCTGATAGTTGGTGGTTGGGAACAGGCGACCGCGACAGTATTTATAGTTTTGCGCTACATGAAATAAAAGCAAGTGTCGCGGATGTCAATGTTGACACCGCCTTTGTGCATACAGAAAATTTTTTCCTTCTCGATAAAGACCGGGTTGTAAGAGGATGGTTCAACGGTTTGGATTCTGTCGCCCAATCAAAATTAGTTCGCGATATTCCGTTGCTGATGCTGGAAAAAGATAAGCACAAATCGTTCAAAGATTTTATTGGAGGCCTTTTAAAGGGAAGTACAACCAACGATTAAATGGAAATCAAAAATATTTTTCCAAAACCCGTTTTAAAAAAGAATGATAAAAGCGCCCGCGTTATCATCTGGTCATTTTCAATCATTGCTTTTATAGGAATTGCTTTTCTTTCGGGCGCAAAACTGAATATAAAAATCAATTTCGATTCTCATATTTTTGCGACGTTTAATGCAATTATAAATTCGTGCGTGGCTGTTTTATTGATCGCCGCTTTGATCGCTGTAAAATCAAAAAAATATCTGCTTCATAAAAAAATAATGATTGCCGCCATTATTCTTTCTGTACTTTTTTTAATCTCTTATGTATGTCATCATTTATTAAGTGGCGAAACGAAATTCGGCGATTTGAATCATGATGGGATCTTAAGTTTGGATGAAAAAACCTTAGCCGGTTCCCTCAGGTATGTTTATTATTTTATTTTGATAACGCATATTCCCCTTGCCGGAATTATTCTTCCTTTTATCTTATTTACTGCTTACCGCGCTTTAACGGGTGATTATGAAAAACATAAAAAACTGGCAAGAATTACGTGGCCGATTTGGTTGTATGTTGCTCTAAGTGGAGTAGTGGTCTATTTGTTGATTAGTCCTTATTATTCCTAAAAAATGGAAGTGGAATATTTTGGTAAATTTATATTTCCAATTCTTTCGCCGGATCCCAAAATAGTTTTTCAAAATGGACAACTGTATCATTTTCCACTTTTATTTTTTCTTTCAATAATAATTCTTCCATCAAAGTTGGAGTAGCAAAATGAGCTTTCCCGGTTAGCATTCCATTCCTGTTCAAAACTCTGTGAGCCGGTACAATTGGCGAAGCCTGGTGCGCTCCATTCATTGCCCAGCCTACCATTCGGGCAGAAAGTTTTGTTCCCAGATAATTTGCAATTGCTCCAAAAGAAGTTACCCGGCCTTTCGGAATCTGGCGCACAACATCATAAACATCTTCAAAAAATGAATATTGTTTATTAATAGAACGCGGACTTTCTTTTTTTATAAAAGTCTTTTTTACTTTGTTATTTTTCATTAAAGAAGTTAAAAGCTGGCAAAATGTTTCGTAAAAATAAACAGAATCCAAAATGAGAATCTGATTATTTTATTTGTTTACTGCAACCTTTTATTTGCAAAAGTGTGTGATGATAAATGAGTGTATTTTTTTACAAAACAGGAATTTCCAATATTTATTTCGTTTACTGCGAATCTTCTATTGAAAATTATTTATTACCGGTCAAAAATAATTTGCCAGCCATTCCCGTTTCTTTGCAAATAAACAGTACGGCTGAGATCGCTTTCGTTATTGGTTTTTGTCAGTGTGGTAGCGGCGATAATGATTTTATTTTGCGAAGGAGGAATAGTATCAAAAGTAAAATGATAAAAATGATTTCCTGATAAAATAATTTCTTTTATATTTTTTGGATCATTTTTATTCAAGTTTTCCAGGTCATTAAATTGGTAAATAACATAGCGGTTAATAAGATCATTTTTTTCATTATCACGAAAATATAAATCAATAGAAGTTGTGAAAAACGAAGATTTCGAACTATCAAATAATATGACCGGCGTTTCAGGTTTTATAGAATCAATCCATGGCATTGGAGGAACGATGGAAGGATACTCATAGTAATTATTCCTGAGGCTGTCGTTCCATCCATTTGGATTGCTGTAAAAAGTGCTGCTGCTGAAAAAAACACTTCCCTGCACCTGCGAATATTTTCTTAAAAATTGTATTTGATCGGGAAGTTCATTTTTATTTTTCCATGCATACGATCTCGCTTCCAACGCACGATAGATTCCCTGGCCGATATACAATTGTCTTCCATAAGAATGTCGCGCCCACCAATCGGTAAGCACTTTAAACCCAACAACTTTCTGGCCTACTTCCCAATATAGTTGCGGCACTACATAATCAATCCATTTATTTTTTAACCATAGTAAAATATCTGCGTACAGATCATCATAATTTGTTACACCCGCCTTTGTATTGCTCCCTTCGGCATCTTTATCAATATTTCTCCAAACTCCAAATGGGCTGATGCCGAATTTACAGTATTCATTTTCTTCTTTGATCGCTCTGCTCAAATGGACAATAATCGAATCTACATTACTTCTTCTCCAATCATCGAGCTTCATTCCATTTCCATATTTTTTAAAAGACGCATCATCACCAAATTCTTTGCCCGTGATGTGATAAGGGTAAAAATAATCATCGAAATGGATAGCGTCAATATCATAGCGTTTTACTACATCTCTTACCACGTCCACCACAAATGCCTGCGCTTCCTTGTTTCCCGGATCAAAATATTTTGTGTTGCCATAGGTGATGAACCAGTCGGGATGAAGCCTGGTAACATGCGTTGGTGAGATCGAAGATTTTCCCACGCGAAATACTGCGCGATACGGATTCATCCAGGCATGAAATTCCATTCCGCGCTTGTGCGTCTCGGTTATCATAAACTCTAATGGATCATAATAAGGCGAAGGCG
>JBEPVG010000216.1:0-4420 GCA_041691175.1 Chitinophagaceae bacterium | reverse complement strand
AATTACTTCCGTTCATGGCTTTCATTACAGTAGAAAATTATCATTTACTCAAATATAGAAATGATTATTTGATGTTAATAGAATTTGGTCCCATTGAAAAAGCTGATGGTGAAATATTAGTTGTGGGAAATAAATTGAAAGACATTATCACTGCTGTACGCGATGCAAAAAATAAAAACCATGTAAAACCAAAAGAAAAGATTTCTCTGTTTATTGAAACAAGTGAGGATGATTCCTATCAATCCATAAAAGAAATTTTAGCGAAGCAAACAAATGCAGAACATCTTATTTTTAATGAAAAACCGGACGCCTCTTCAATTATGATTGTTGTGGGAAATGAAAAAATTTATATAAAGTCAGATGCAGCGGTAGATGCAACAGTTCAAAGAGAAATGCTTGAAAAGGATTTAAATTATCTTAAAGGTTTCCTAATTGCGGTGGACAAGAAATTAAGTAACGATAAATTTGTGCAGCATGCAAAACCTGAAGTGATTGATTTAGAAAGAAAGAAAAAACAGGATGCAGAAACAAAAATTAAAGTCATTGAGCAAACCATCTCTTCTTTGTGAGATCATTTTGTGTGACAATTTTAAAAATCTGATTAAGCATTTATGAAAGTTATCATGAAATATTTTCTTTGCATTTTATTATTCGCTGCCACTGCAAAAATTTCTTTGGCACAGCAGAAAGAGGTGATCACCAAGGTGCAAAAATTTAAACCTCCGGTTGTAAAAACTTTTCTGGGAATAAATCAAAACGGCGCGCAGGTAACTTCAGACGAAGCAAATCAACTTGTCAGCCTTCCACTTAAAATTGCAGATGCCAACAACAATCAATATCCTGTTGAATCCTACCAGTTTCTTTACCGGCAAAAATCTTTTATAAAGGATGATGAAACAGGGAAAATAAAAACGGTTTTTACCATTGTCTCTGATCGGTTTAAATCAACGCCACTTCCAAAAAACTGGACGAATAATATAAAAGGCCGGTTGCAAAAAGAGGAGCAACTTTACTTTTTTGATATTGTGGTGAAAGATAAAGAAGGCCGTAACTTTTTCGCGCCTGAAATAAAAATTACCATTAAATAAATGATCAAAATCAGAAACGCAGAAATAAGCGACCTGGAAACAATCCGTAACCTTGCTTATAAAATCTGGCCTTCTGCTTATGAAACTATTTTGGGAAAAGCGCAGTTGGATTATATGCTTTGCAAAATTTATTCTGCCTCTTCGCTTCAGCATCAGTTTTCGGTTTTAAAACATCAGTTTATTCTTGTTTTTGAAGATGAGATTCCTGTGGGGTTTGCTGCTTTTTCATCACACATAAATCCATATATTTATCATTTGAATAAAATCTATGTGCTGCCTGATCAACAGGGAAAAAATATTGGTAAGAAAATTCTTGATTACGTTATTAGCAAAATAAAAAAAACCGGCGCTACTTCTCTACAACTCAATGTGAACCGTCATAACCAGGCTTTGCATTTTTATGAAAAGCAGGGTTTTAAAATTACCCGCGAAGAAGATATTGATATCGGCGAAGGATACTTTATGAATGATTATGTAATGGAATTAAAGCTGTAATTCTTCAGTTTCCCGATCCTTCTTTTTTGGCAGAAGATAAAATTGATTTATTTGTTTGCCTGCTGTAACTTTTTCTTCCTCTGACCGTTAACATAAAATATTTACCAATCAGAAAGAGATATTTACCATTCATACATGGCTATGTACTATGTTAAACATACTACTTAGTTTTGGCGTGTAATATTTCAAACATAGTAATTATAAAAACATGAAAAAGATTCCATTCCTAACGTTACTTTTGATCCTTATTTCAGGGAGCATTTTTGCTCAAACACCTGCTGCTTCTATTTCTGGTAAGATCACGGATGGTGGCGACCAAAAAATTATTGATGCCGCTTCCGTATCACTCTACAAAGGTTCTGATTCTTCTTTAGTGAAAATAAACATTACAGATAAAGAAGGAAACTTTGAATTTCAGAACGTTTTACCAGGAAAATATTATTTATTGGCCACTTCCATTGGTCATTTATCAACCTACAGTCCGATGATAAATTTGACCCCGGGAAAAAATTTTTCTGTTGGAGAATTAAAATTGACGAGCGAAATAAAAACGTTGAAAGGAATTACGGTCACAGCAAAGAGACCGTTCATAGAAAGAAAAATTGACCGAACCATAGTGAATGTTGACGCTTCGATTACCAATGCCGGAACCACGGCGCTTGAAGTGCTGGAAAAATCTCCGGGGGTTTCTGTTGATAAAGATGGAAATGTAAGCCTGAAAGGTAAAGCCGGCGTGATGATCATGCTTGATGGCAAGCCTTCTTATCTGAGTGGGGATCAATTAACCAATCTTTTGAAAAATATGCCTTCCTCGGCTATTGACCAGATTGAAATCATGACCAATCCATCGTCAAAATATGACGCGGCAGGAAATTCAGGAGTCATTAATATCAAGACGAAAAAGAATAAAATGCGTGGTCTGAACGGTAGTGTCAGCGCGTCTCTTCTTCAATCTTATTATACAAACACCAACAACAGTTTGAATCTGAATTATCGTACCGGCAAAGTAAATCTTTTTGGAAACTACAGTTATTCATTGTGGCAAAACCATCGTGAGCAAATTATTATCAGGAGGTTCAGAAACTCAAATACAAAACAGATCGAAACCATTTTTGACCAGGAAATTATTTCTCATCGTAAATCGGAAGATCACAATATAAAAGCCGGTATGGATTTTTATGCTTCTAAAAATACCACGCTGGGCGTGGTTTTATCGGGCTATCTCAATCCCAATCATCATATAAATAATAACCAAACAAATTTAAATGATGCCAATAACCGCGTGGATTCGATTGTACTCGCCAATAACACCGAAGATGATAAATCAAAGAATTTTTCTACGAACCTGAATCTTCAGCACAAATTTGATTCAGCAGGAAAAGAATTTACAGTTGACCTGGATTATTTAAATTATTATGACGGTAACCATACGCTCCTCGCTAATCAATATTTTTATCCTGATTTTACCGTGAGAAAAGCACCTTCAGAGTTGTTTGGAACTCTTCCTTCCGAAGTAAAAATTTATTCAGCAAAAACTGATTTTACTTTTCCTTTAAAAAATACAGCCAAAATAGAAACCGGTTTAAAAAGCAGTTATGTAACCACAGATAATGACGCACTATATCAAAACAAAACTTCCGGAGCGTTGGTTACAGATGAAGGAAAAACGAATCATTTTATCTATAAAGAAAACATCAACGCGGCGTATATTAATTTTAGCCAGCAAATAAAAAAATGGGGTATCCAGACCGGGCTTCGTGCAGAAAATACGAACGCAAACGGCCACCAGCTTGGCAATTCATCACACGCAGATTCTTCTTTCACCAAAAATTATACGAATCTTTTTCCAACAGTTTATATAAGTTATGCACCGAATGATAAAAATACTTTTTCTGCAAATTATGGCCGTAGAATCGATCGCCCGGATTATGGAGATTTGAATCCGTTTTATTATTTTCTTGATGAATATACTTATGAAGTGGGCAACACTTTATTGCAACCACAATTTTCTGACAACATCGAATTGTCGCATACTTACAATAGTTTTCTAACTACAACCCTTAATTACAGTGAAACGAAACACGTGTTTACAGATGTTTTAAAACAGATTACCAGTGAAAGGAAAACTTTCCAGACAAAAGAAAACCTGGCATCAAAAACAAATTATGGGCTTGCAATTAGCGCCAATTTTCCAGTCACCTCTTTCTGGTCGACCAATCTGTTTTCGAATGTAAATTATACTGCTTACAGTGGTGTGGTTGATGGAGGCAATTTAGAAGTTGCTGGCACTACTTTTATGGCAAACATGAACAACCAATTCAAATTCAAAAAGGGCTATAGTGCAGAGCTGAGCGGCTTTTACAGATCCAAAGGAATTGAGGGTGAGATTGTGATCAACCCAATGTGGAGGCTTGATATGGGGGTGCAGAAAATGGTATTGAAAAATAAAGGAAGTTTAAAATTGGGTGTTCGCGATATTTTTAATTCTCAGAATTTTTCGGGCTCTGTAAACTACCAGGATATTGATGCATACTTAAAAGGCATCAATTATAACCGCACCATTTCACTCACATTTTCTTACAGATTTGGTAAGCCAATTAAAAACCAGCAACATAGAAGAAGCGGTGGAGCTTCTGATGAACAAAGCAGGGTAAAAAGCTCAGGGAATTGATGAGGTGATTTGCTGACCTGAAAATGTGAAATTGTGAAAATTCGCTGCCGGAACAATTGCTTCCGGCAGTTTTTTTTACAACAGTGAACAAATAAATTAGCCGGATTTTGTTTTGGTTATTGATGAATTATTTTATCCAAACTTTTAATACAAAATCACCTATCCA
>JBEPVG010000215.1:0-4473 GCA_041691175.1 Chitinophagaceae bacterium | reverse complement strand
CCTTTAACGATGTTTTTTCCAAATACCAAAATAAGAATTCCCGATATTTGTTTATTTACTGCAACAAAATAAAAATATTTTTATTTTCGTGTCTGCATTACCGTTAGTAAACCATAATCTTTATTTTTCTTCCTATAGCGATTCTGAAAAAACAGGTAGTTCAACAAAAAAACAAGTCCACTCCCCTTCTTTCGTTTCAAACCAGATTTTTCCATTTAAAGTTTCTATGATCCCTTTGCACATTGCAAGCCCGAGGCCGGTTCCCGAGGTTTTGGTCGTGAAATTCGGTGCAAATATCTTATTGATCATATCCTTGCGGATTCCATTTCCATTATCCTTAATGGAGATTAAGATTTTTTGATCATAAAACTCGCTTTTGATCTTTAACTTCACTTTTCTGTAATCCGGAACAGACTGTACCGCATTTTGAAGAAGATTTGTAAATAAACGATTGATTTGGGTTTTATCTGCCTCGATTAAAATTTCATTGGGGTAAAGATCAGCATCTATATGAATTTCGTTATTGGTTGAGTAAAGCGTGATAGAATTTTCAAGCATCTCGTTTACATTAAAAACTTGTTTCCTCGTACCTCCGATTTTTGCAAATTGTGCAAAATCACTGGCAATTTGAGAGAGATGTTCTATTTGTTCCAATAAAATCTGCGCAACATACAATGAAATATTTTTTACATCCGGAGAATTTTTATCAATCGCCATCTGCAAATATTGCAGGTTCAGTTTCATGGGAGTAAGCGGATTTTTAATTTCATGTGCAACCTGTCTTGCCATTTCCCGCCACGCTCCTTCCCTTTCGCTCCTGGCAAGCATTGCAGCACTTATGTCCAGTTTTTTAACCATCTTATTATACTCTTGAACGAGGTCGCCTATTTCATCTTTTCTATTCCAAACAATTTCTTCATTGCTTGTTTCAAGATTGATTTTTTTCATTTGGTCGCTGATCAAAGAAAATGATCGGGTAATACTATTCGTAATAAATAATGCGATGATTCCCGCAATTAAAAAAATAAATGCATTCAGATTTATGATGGTAACAAGAAAGTTTGAAATCTCATCCTGTAATTTATTTTGCGATTCAAAATAAGGGATATTCAAGTATGCATACTCTCTTCCCGTTTCATCGCGCACTGGTACATAATTACTCAAATATTCAAGACTTCCAATCTTTTGCTCCTGGAAAAATTGTACGTCTCTTAATTTATTTAAATGATAAAATGCTATAGGATCCATCTGCTCACTAAGAATTCCTTTGTTGTAAGGTAAAGGCAAAGAAGATACTTTTAGATTTCCATACAGATCATAAAGATTTATATACTCTGCGTGAATATTGGAAATTTTATTGATTGTTTCTTCCAATTTGTTGTTAGTTATGCTATCAAAATTGAATGACAGGTATTTATTTAATGGCATTGTATCAATAGAACTTCTTAATTCATTTTCCATCACATGTATGGTACGACTCAATTTTTCGCGGTTGTTACTGTGATAACGGCTTATAAAAAAAAGAATCGTTGTAACGGCAATAACAGTGAAAGAAAAAATACTGACAAGAATAATAGTTCCATGCACCTGGTTGCGAATATTTAATTGCAATAAAGATCTGAGGCTTGATTTTGTTTTTGTTTCAGTAAGAAAATGATGAGCCAGGTTAAAGAAAATAGCAATCAATAAAAAAGAACAAAATAAATAAGCAAACAAAGTTACAGATTCAATAAAAAATTTATCCTGTCGTGCAATCACAATTACCTTATCAGCATTCGCTTTATACCACAATTCCTGGTAGCCATTTCTTTTGACTATTCTAAATTCATTGTATGTAAAACTATTATTATCAATATCAGTTGTGAAAGGATAATCATTATAACTGCTGCTTAATTGATTGTTATTATAAACCGCAAACGCATACACAGGTGAGCTTTCAATAGAATTATTATTCCCTTTTGAAAAAAGTTCAGGATACAACGCATCACTCTTATATTTTTTTGGTGTAGAAATAATGAAAACATAACCTTGCTTTAATCCGGATGAATCTGTAATTTCTTTTTTACTGATGTAATTAAATCTATCATAAGAAATATCATAATAAAAAAGATCAGGAATATCAGTTGGTTTCCCTTGTGTCTGTATAATCGCATTCAGTGAATTGTAAGTAGTAGAATCTTCATTATACAACGGCGTTTCAGCAGAATTAAAAGTATAAATTTTGGTATCATATTTATTCAGATAACCTGAAAAATTTTCGTTAATTAAACTATCTTTTAAAAATTCGTTTTGTGCCTGGTTTTTAAATCTGTAAAAAATATCAGAGAGATAAGCATTGCTAAAATCTTTTAAAATAATATTTACAATTACAGGGCCTGACGGATCTGCTTTATTGGCGAGATTTTCAGCAAAATGTTTTCTTTCTTCTAATTCCTTTGTCCGATTTTGAAAAACAATTATTGCAGTAATTGAAACAGAAAAAAAGAAAACCCAAAAAATAAATTTGGATGAAACAAGATTATAAACCTGGAGTAAAAGAATTTTGAAATTTAGCAGAAAAATAAAAAATAAAAGCCACAAAAGTACAGCCAGGTTGAAACTCAGGCGAGCCGAATGCAATCTGAAAGTTAGAATAATAAGACCCGCAATGGCAATAATTAAATATAATAGATATTTTTTTTCTCCAATGAATATAGTTAATGGTTGAACTAAAATCTGGATCAGAAAAAAGTATCCTGTAGCCACACAACTCAAAACAATGAATCCGATTACACTATAAATATTTAGAGTAAAAAAATTGATTACGTCAAATGAAATTTGTGAATCTGCGACAAGGCTTTGAACAATGTAGCCCCCTATTAAAGTACACAAAATCATTAGTATAGCAATAGAAACGATCGTGAAATATTTATAAAAATCAGACCTGAATTTGATCTTTGAAAAATCAAAATTAAAATGGTAACGGACAAATAATACAATCCATATAAACAAGATGGAATTAATAAGCAGATCTCCGAGCGATCTCAAAATAAAATTAGCACCATATACAGAAGGATCAAATAATTCTAAGTTTTTAATATTAAGAGGAATAGGAAATAAATAACTTAATATTCTCAAAAAAATCAGCGGTACAATCAAAACCAAAAGACCAATCCATAAACCTTTTTTCTTCACATAATAGTTAGCCAGTTTATGCAGAAAAAAAAGTATCAACACAGAAGCCAGTATCCTTAAGAATATTGCCATGCTATTATCGTGGGAAAGTGGATTACTCAGTTGATGCAGATAAAAAAGGATTTTTCCTCCACGGTCTTTTATTGAATATTTTGTTGGCGACAGACTGATTTCATAGGTCTTTGCGATATTATTTTCTGCAACAAAAGAATTATTCAGATACTTATTCTCAATATAATAATTCCATTTTACAGGCACCATAAAAACCAATTTGTAAAACGATCCTGATGAATTCTGAAATGTTTTGTTATTAACCACGTACCAGCCGTTCAATAATTTTCGAAAGCTGATACCATGGCTGGAATTCAAAACAGCATAATCTGGTTCTATGATTTGTGTGTTCCAAAAAACCGGAACCAGTTTATTAGAAGAAATAATTTTATAAAAAAAAATAAAATAACTTTTATTTACCTGATCCTGCAATTGTTTCTCATCATACTTTCCACTCGTCAATGTATTGATTAAAGAAGTGTCAGAGGAAAGTTGATCAATGCTTTCAAGGCCTTTGTCAATATTTTTTTCAATGGCTTTTTGAGCAGCAGTTGAAGTAGAACTTCCGCTCCAGTAATTATTAATAATAAACGCAAAAGTTAGTAACCATGCAGCAGTTATAAGCAAAAAAGAATTTCTTTTAAGAAAACTATCGTTCGTTATAAGATTCAAGTTTCGTTATTTTGTTTTTTAATTTCATTCCAGATGGCATCCATTTCTGCAAGAGTCATGTCTTTCAAATTCATCCCTTTTTTTCCTACCGCTTGTTCCATCAGCGTAAAACGTTTTATAAATTTTTTGTTCGTTATTTCGAGTGCATTCTCTGCATCCACTTTTAAAAATCTTACATAATTAATTACCGAAAAAAAAAGATCGCCGGCTTCTTCTTCAATGTGTTCTTTTTCTCCGCATGCAACAGCTTCTAATAATTCTAATTTTTCTTCTTCTACTTTTTCCCAAACCTGTTCTTTTGTGGCCCATTCAAAACCTACCTGCTTTGCTTTCTCCTGTATCCGCATTGCTTTCACCATCGCTGGCAAGGATTTTGGGACTCCACTTAAAACAGATTTCTTTCCTTCTGTAAGTTTGATCTGTTCCCAATTTCTCTTTACATCTTCTTCATCTTTCAACTTTACATTTCCATAAATATGCGGATGCCTTTTTATTAATTTTTCGCAAATTCCGTCAATCACTTCTTGTAATGTAAACTTATTTTCTTCATGGCCGATTTTGGAATAAAATATAATA
>JBEPVG010000214.1:0-4496 GCA_041691175.1 Chitinophagaceae bacterium | reverse complement strand
ATATTCTTCTTCAGGAATCATTCCTTTGTCACCATACATCACTTCACTTTCCATAAAAATAATCGGGTCATTATCGCGAATAGCACTTTTTAATAAACCCTTTGCATCATAAGGATTGCTTACAGAAATTACTTTTAGTCCGGGAATATTCGCATACATCGCTTCATAAGCTGTAGAATGCTGTGCGCCTAATTGTCCGGCACTTCCACTTGGACCCCGAAATACAATTGGACAACCAACCTGGCCGCCGCTCATAGCGAGCATTTTTGAAGCAGTATTCAGAATCTGGTCCAGCGCAAGATTGGCAAAATTCCAGGTCATATATTCTACGATGGGACGAAGGCCATTTTGCGCAGCGCCAACTGCTACGCCGGTAAATCCAAGCTCAGAAATTGGCGTATCAATGATTCTTTTTTCACCAAATTCTTCCAACATGCCCTGGCTTACTTTATAGGCGCCGTGGTATTCTGCAACTTCTTCTCCAATCAAAAATACCTTTTCATCACGTCTCATTTCTTCCTGCATTGCTTCGCGCAATGCTTCTCTGAATGCAACTTCTTTCATCAGTAAACTTTAATTTTAAAATGCTTTGAATAATCTGCCGTCTTTTGTCTGAATATCTATCTGAAAGATTATTAATTTTATTTTCAAAAATGAGATGCAAAATTATCGGTAAAAGGCCAAATAATCAAAACTGTTTGATTTTTCCCGCGGTGGGCCACTGTGCTTTGCCCGAAAGTTCAAAGCAATTGGATTGGTGAGTTCACAGAACAATTTCTTAACTTTGATCAAATTAGGATCACATGAAAACAGAAACTTTATATCAACCGAAAAAGGAAAATACCGGGGTAGATTTTCTTCCTTTGATGGGAACAGATTATGTCGAATTTTATGTAGGAAATGCAAAGCAGGCAGCGCATTATTATAAAACTGCCTTTGGGTTTCAATCGCTGGCCTATGCAGGGCCGGAAACGGGCGTTAGGGATAGAGCCAGCTATGTAATCAGGCAAAATAAACTAACGTTCGTATTGACTACACCGATAAAAAATAATAATTCAATTGCAGATCATCTTATCAAACATGGTGATGGAGTAAAGGTGCTTGCTTTGAAGGTGGAAGATGCTACCAGCGCGTGGGAGGAAACTACCAAACGAGGAGGCAAAAGCTATATGGAACCCACTACTCTAAAGGATAATGATGGCGAAGTGGTGATGAGCGGCATTCATACATACGGTGAGACGGTACATTTATTTATAGAAAGAAAAAATTATTCCGGCCCTTTTATGCCCGGATACAGGAAATGGGAAAGTGTATATAATCCGCCCTCAACTGGCCTTTTGTATGTAGATCATTGTGTAGGAAATGTTGGGTGGAATCAGATGAATCCGTGGGTAAAATTTTATGAAGATGTGATGGGATTTAAAAATATTCTCAGTTTTGATGATAATGATATTTCCACGGAATTTTCGGCGTTGATGAGCAAAGTGATGAGCAACGGTAATGGTTACGTGAAGTTTCCGATCAATGAGCCGGCAGAAGGAAAAAAGAAAAGCCAGGTGGAAGAATACCTGGAGTTTTATGGCGGTGAAGGTGTTCAGCACATAGCGTTGGCAACAAATAATATTATTGAAACCGTAACAGAATTAAAAAACCGTGGTGTGGAATTTGTAAAAATTCCACCGAGTTATTATGCGACTGTTTTGGATAGAGTGGGGCACATTGATGAAGACTTGAAGCCCTTGAGTGAACTGGGCATTTTAATTGATAAAGACGATGAAGGTTATCTTTTACAAATATTTTCAAAGCCTGTTGAAGACAGGCCTACACTGTTTTTCGAGATTATTCAGCGGAAAGGAGCTAAGAGTTTTGGTAAAGGAAATTTCAAAGCATTATTTGAAGCGATAGAAAGGGAACAGGCGGAAAGGGGAAATTTATAGTTCTTCTTTGTAAATAAAGTTAACATATTTTAAACGGGTTTCTCTTCAGGAAAAAAATTAATTTTGTTCTCATTCAGGAACAACTTTCAGATAAATGTCCACACGATTTTATAAGTATTTTTTCTTTTTAATTATTTTTTATCAGGTAAGTCTTCTTGCTGTTGCACAAAATTCTTACATCAGAGCCCGTGGCGCTTCTTTCAAAATGTCCGGCCCCTTGGGCATCAGAGAAGATTCTTTGCAAAAAGAATTTAAAGCAAAAGGATTGGAATGGCCGGCGCGTTATGTTTTTATGCGGAGTTTTAAATATGATGGGCAATTGGAAATTTGGGTCAAAAGCGAAGCGAAAGAAAAATATAAGCTCTTTAAAACTTATAAAGTTTGCTTGCAAAGCGGAGCCATGGGGCCAAAAAGGATTCAGGGCGATTACCAGGTACCGGAAGGATTTTATTATATCAATGAATTTAATCCAAACAGCGCTTACCACCTGGCTTTGGGGTTAAATTATCCAAACGCTTCTGATAAAATTTTGAGCGATCCTTTAAGGCCGGGCAATGGAATTTATATTCATGGAAGTTGCGTTTCTGTTGGTTGTATTCCAGTTACAGATCAGGATATTGAGGAGATATATATCATCGCCGCTGTTGCAAAAGCGAGCGGAGAAGATTTTATTCCTGTGCATATTTTCCCTGTTCAATATAATAACAGGAAGTCGATGGAATTCTACGATAATTTTGTAAGAAATAATCCTTCACTTCAACAATTCGGAATACAACTAAAGGCTGCTTATGATAAGTTTGAAGCCACTAAAGAAGTTCCGATTATATTGGTAGATAGAAAGGGCGATTATGTAATTGATTGATTTTTGTGGCCTCGCTTTTCTAAGTTCCACGAATAAAAAATTGTCAACACTATACTTTACAGTAAACGAATAAATAATTAAGATTTCCAATTTTTAATCTCCCTGCTTTATGAGTATTTGAATGGTTTCCCGTGTTTTTTGTTCTAATAAAATTTCATAATTTTTTGAAAGCAATTCGATGTATTCCGGCGTAAAATGCCTGATGGTTAGAAGGGTTAAGTTCTTTTGAATTTGAACATCAAAAACCGTCGAAGCCTTAGAAGCTAAATCTGCTGTTTTTTCTTCAATATCATCAATGCAAATCATGATGCTGATCGCTGCATTTTGAGTAAGATTGGGCTTTAATCTTAATTCTCCAAGGATTTCATACAACAAATTAACCGGCTTTCCTTCAACAAAGGAAAAGTCTATCGTTTGTAATGTAACCAATGCCTGGCTTCGTTTGTAAACAATCATTGGAGGCAGATGATGATTTTGATTGCGCGTTATAACGGTGCCGGGCACACGCAAATCAATAAATGATTTTACATACAATGGGATGTTTTTATTTTGTAAAGGCTTGATGGTTTTTGGATGAATAACCTGCGCTCCATAATAAGCCATTTCAATCACTTCTTTATAACTCAGTTCTTCAATCGTAATGGCATCTTTAAAATCTTTTGGATCGGCATTCATTACGCCATTCACATCTTTCCAGATCGTAACACTTTCTGCATTTAATAAATCTGCAAAAATAGCTGCGGTATAATCACTTCCCTCGCGGCCAAGTGTGGTGCTTTCATTCTCATCTGTGCTCGCAATAAATCCTTGAGTAACGACAAAATTGTTTTTCGAAAATAAAGGAAGTAATTTTTCAGAAACATTCTTTTTCGAAACATCCCAATCCATTTTTGCATCACGAAAAGTATCATCAGTTCTCAATAAATCACGTACATCAATCCAATGATTCGGTAGTTTTTCTTCATTCAAAAAATAAGAAATTAAGGTAGATGAAAGTAATTCTCCAGAGCAAACAATCTGGTCGTAATAATAGTTGTAATCCTTTACAGGCTTATCATGCAGCAGCCATTCTATTTCTGTAAAAAAATCATTTAGTTGATTGGTGGCTTTCTCCCAATGCAACGTTACCAGGTATTTTAATTGGTTGAGGTGATAATTTTTTATCTTCTCAAACAACTTTAATGCCTCTTCATTTTTTCCATCATAAAAAGCATCAACTACTTTTTCCAAAGCATTGGTAATCTTTCCCATAGCAGAAATAACGATGAGAATTTTTTCTTCTTTATAATTTTCAAGAATAGTCGCCAGGTTTTTTATGCGATCATAACTGTTGGTACTTGCGCCTCCGAATTTAAACACCTTCATTTTTAGATAATTTTTATTCCCGGACTTTTTTAAAACCGAAAAACGATAATTGCAAAATAAGTAAATAACGAGTGAAGAAAATAAATCTTAAAAACAAGTTACTTATCCAGGTGTGTTTAATGAGCTTTGGATGATTATAAAGAAAGAATCAAAGGTGTTTGATTATTTTAAAAAATCAATAGTAAACAAACAAATAAAAGGTTTTACTACTCTCTTAAAAATTGAATTTTCTTATGATTTTTTTGCTAAAACGCAAGAGTAAATATTTGATTTTTTTTTAAATTTCTTTATTGCAGAGACAATTAAAACTATTAATCTGTTTAATTAACGGG
>JBEPVG010000213.1:0-4516 GCA_041691175.1 Chitinophagaceae bacterium | reverse complement strand
TTTCATAGGATATTGGATTATAACAGGGGTGGATTTTTATCCGGCCCCTTTTTTTATACTTTTTTAGACATACAATATTCTTTAAAATCTTTAATTTGAGATCCTGATAAATCTCTCAACATTTGATAAAATCTCTACTCCTTTTAAAAATTATTTTTTTATGCTTTCTTTCTCAGAATAGTTTAGCTCAGCATAACCATCGGACCTACAAAAATTTTACTGTTGATAAAAACCAAAGAAGAAAAACTATAAAATACGGAACCGCCAGTTTTTATGCTGATAAATTTCATCTTCATCAAACTGCAAATGGCGAAAAGTATAATCACTCAAAATACACCGCAGCTTGCAACGTTCTTCCATTAAATAGCTGGATAAAAGTTACTAATTTATCGAATCACCATTCGGTGATCCTTAGAATAAATGATAGGATGAACAAAAATAATAAACGACTGATAGATGTATCTAAATCCGCTGCTCAAAAACTTGGCTTCATATCCAGGGGAATTACAAAAGTGAAAGTAGAGGTATTAAGGCATTATAATAGAAAGTCTGCAAGTTCAGAATAACTCATCGTGAATGATCTATCATTTCAAAAAACTCATCAAACAAATAACGACTGTCATGAGGACCTGGCGTGGACTCGGGATGATATTGCACTGAAAATGCCGGGCGATCCTTCAGTCGGATTCCTTCCACGGAATCATCATTCAGATTGATGTGTGTGATCTCAATATTGTCGTTATTGTGAACTGCTTGCGCATTTACTCCAAACCCATGATTTTGTGTAGTGATCTCACACTTCCCCGTAATGACATTTTTTACCGGATGATTTAATCCCCGGTGGCCGTGGTGCATTTTAAAAGTAGGAATACCATTAGCAAGGGCGAGCAATTGCTGCCCAAGGCAAATTCCGAAAAAAGGTTTCTTAGCAGCAAGAATTTCTTTTACAAGATCTATGGCGTATTTCATTGGTTCCGGATCACCAGGCCCATTGCTGATAAAATAACCATCGGCATTGAATTCTTTTAATTCCGCAAAACTCGTTTTTGCATTAAACACTTTTACATATGCGCCTCTTTCTACAAAGCAATTGAGAATATTTTTTTTCATTCCAAAATCCAAAGCAGCAATTCTTATTTCACTATTCTCATCCCCGGCGGTATAATTATTTTTGGTAGAAACAACTGAGGCCAATTCCAGTCCCGCCATTGAAGGAACCTCAGATAGAATCTGCTTCAGTTCTTCCACGGTTTTATTTTCAGAAGAAATAATGCAATTCATAGCGCCTGACTCACGGATATGGATAACAAGGGCACGGCTGTCGATGCCGTCAATGGCAACAATATTTTGTTTTTCAAAATAATCCTGTAATGAATTATCGGCAGCAAATCTGGAATATTGTTCCTCTAAATTTCTTCCAATAATTCCTTTTACTTTTATAGAATCACTTTCTACATCATGTTCACTAATACCATAATTGCCAATATGAACGTTGTTCATAATTACAATTTGCCCATAATAACTTGGATCGGTAAAAACTTCCTGATAACCCGTCATTCCGGTATTGAAGCAGATTTCACCCGTGGTAGTTCCCATTTTTCCGAAGGCTTTCCCGTGGAAAACACTTCCATCTTCTAAAATTAAAATAGCTGATTGAGATTGTGTATGAGACATGAATAAAGTTTTGCAAAGAAAAGAAAATGAACTCAATTAATAAATCTAAATTTTATTTCAATTGGTTTTATTCTAAATATTTACGATTAAAGGAAACACTAAAAGGGACAAGGCGTGCTATATTTTCTTTCATCAACTGAAAAATAATTTGAAATAAAAGGATGGTTTTATCAGCTCTTTTTTGAGAGCTTCATTGTTTAGCATGGAACTTAAAAGCAATTGCACTGACTTATTTTTATTTGCTTTTTTAACCACGAAATTAATAATAGCGGGATATCGGAACAACCTTTGCAACGAGTGGGAAAACCTGAATTCATTCCACATTTTTGAATATATTTCTTTATCATACCGAGCGTTAAAATCAGCATCAAACCGGTTTTCTTTAATTGCTTTAAGAACGTGAGCTGCAGCGACTCGGCCACTTCTTATGGCGTTGGCTATTCCTTCTCCTGTAAAAGGGTCTATCAATCCGGCTGCATCGCCCAAAAGTAAAAACCGGTTGCCGGAAATTGATCTTTTTTTTGATCCGAGCGGAAGCCCATAACCCTGAATATTTTCTAAAGGCTCCGCGTCTTTAAAGCGTTCTTTGAGAACCGGATGGTTTTTCAAAATAGAACTTAATTGTTCTTTCAGGTTAATTTTTTTCCTGCTGATAATACTGGAAAGAATCCCCAAACCTACATTTGCCTGATTGCCCGCCAAAGGGAAAACCCACAAATAACCGGGAAGAAGTTCTTTATAAAAATGCAACTCTATATGGTTCTGAGGATGAAATCCTTTCACATTTGAATAATATTGCCTTACTCCTGCGCAATAATGATTTTTATCAACTTTATTTTGGGTAAGTCTTTTGTTCAGAATTGAATGAGCCCCATCTGCGCCAAGGGCAATTTTAGATTCAAAAGTTGTGGAGGCAGTTTGCAATATAATTTTGTCAGGTAAAGTAGTTACTGCTGTTATCGTTTGTTTTTGAAAAATCTCAATATCACCTAACTTGCTAATTTCTGAAAAAAAGAAGTTATCAAAATCTTTGCGTTTGGATACAAAACCTCCGCCATATTTTTCTTCGGGAATCGTAAATTGAATATCCAGTAATCTATCTTCCGGCATAATAAAACGAACGCCATTCGATGGAATTTTATGGGTGAATTTCTGTAAATTATTAGCGAGGTCTTCGCTTAAAATATGAAATTGTTTGGTAACATCCGCCCCAAATGCATCACCGCAAATTTTATCTCGGGGGAAAATATCTTTTTCAATAAGCGCAATTTTCAATCCTTTTTGCGAAAGTACATAAGCGGCCGCACAACCCGCAGGGCCCGCTCCCACAATAACTACATCAAACTTTTGAATTTCCATATTTACCGTTGATTATTCGAAAACGTCCCAGATTGTAAATTTAAAATTGCCGTTTGCTTGATTGATTGTGTAAAAAAAATGAATGAAAATTTCGCAAAGAAAAGAAAAATGAGTCTACATATTTGGAAGACCAAATAGTTATTTAAATACTTATTCCACTTTAATTAGCTAAAAATTCATTTAAAATAATGTAAAAGTATTCTCAGTGACAAAAAAAATGTCCCGGTACGGGACATTAAATTATATTTCTAAACTAAGTTTTATTTAACATCCTTTCCTGCAATCAGTTTGTCTTGCAGTTCTTTAAGTTCATCCCATTTTTCATCTGCCGCCAACTGAGCTTGCTCTGACCAAGTTGTAGGATCTTGAGCATTAAAATGGCCACCTGATTTTTCCAGAATTTCTTTGATATTTTCTGCTTTACTTTCTGCTAATTGAGCAAATGATACAATTCCCGCTTCTTGAAGTACTTCAGCAGCTTTTGGTCCAATACCTTCTATTTTGGTAAGGTCATCACCTTTCTTACTTTTTGAGGCAGACGCGCTGTTCGTTTTCGGTGCAGTCTCTGTTTTAGCTTCCGAAGCAGTATCAACAGCAATGGCCGATTCAGCCTTTGCAACGGGTACTTCATGCTCGTCAGTTATTTTTTTTGCTTTACCTGCGCGGCGCGTTTTCTTTGTGGTGGTAGCTGTTTCCCCGATTCCTTTTCCATAAATTTCATTGTAGTCCACAAGTTCTATCATCGCCAATTCTGCATTATCTCCCACTCTTTTTCCCAGTTTGATCACTCTGGTATACCCACCTGGACGGCTTGCAATTTTTGGGCTGATAACATCGAATAGTTCTTTTACCGCTTCTTTATCCTGCAAACGACTAAATACCATACGACGCTGATGCGTGGTATTTTCTTTTGATTTTGTAATTAAAGGTTCTACAAACGGTCGCAATGCTTTTGCTTTCGCCAATGTAGTTACAATCTTTTTATGCTGAAATAATTGACAGCTAAGATTAATAAGCAAGGCGTTTCTATGGCTCGCCGTTCTGCCTAAATTATTGATTTTGTCTCCGTGACGCATGACTGTTGATTTTTAGGTTATACCGTGTCAGGAATTATAACCTCTGTGAATGTTTAAAATATTTTTTTAAGTAATTAACACTTAAGCTATTTACTCTTCGTCTAATTTAATTTTGCTAAGATCCAGGCCAAATCCAAGACCTCTTTCGTTTAAAACCTGTTCAATTTCGCTTAAAGATTTCTGGCCAAAATTCCTGAACTTCATCAGGTCCTCCTGTTCGTACTGAACGAGTTCACTCAATGAATTAATTTTAGCGGCTTTTAAACAATTGAACGCTCTTACAGAAAGATCCAAATCTTCCAATGGAGTTTTTAATACTTTACGAAGTTGTAAAGTTTGTTCATCTACCAGGTCTTCCTTATTCTCTTCTCTGTTATCAAAAGTGATATTTTCATCAGTTATAATCA
>JBEPVG010000212.1:0-4519 GCA_041691175.1 Chitinophagaceae bacterium | reverse complement strand
GCCTTATATTTATACCTACTTAATACACATTAAATTCCACCGGGAATGGTCATTTATTCACATTAAATTCGATATTTTCCACAATATAAAATTTATTTCCTATTTTCTAATCTAATAATTCACATTTGAATGTGAAGAAAATATTTCAAGATTTCCCTTCCATTTCTGAGAAAAAATGTTTAGTTAATTTAAAAATATTTTTTCCAAATGCAACAAAGAATTGAAGAATTTTTTGCTGAAATATAGATGCAATATGGCTTAGAAAAACAGAACCGGGGATTCTTACCTACTTCTTTCTTATTTTTGGGATAATTAAAAAATAAAAGAAGCTTTTAGAAAAAAATTACATGAAGATTAGTTACAAATGGTTGATCGAATATTTGCCCATAGACGAGTTTACAGCCAAAATAACCGGCAAACCAGAAAAAATAGCCGAAATACTTAATTCCGTGGGCCTGGAAGTTGAATATTTAGAGAAATTCGAGCTGGTAAAAAATGGCTTAGAGGGTTTAATTATAGGAGAAGTAATTGCTTGTGAAAAACATTCGGATGCGGATAAATTAAAAATAACCACCGTATCTAACGGTCGGGGTGAACTGCTGCAAATTGTTTGTGGTGCTTTGAATGTAGCCACCGGACAAAAGGTAATTCTGGCGCCGGTTGGAACTAAATTATTTCCAGTTTCCAGCGAACCTTTTACCATAAAAAAAGCAAAGATCCGTGGTGTGGAAAGTAATGGAATGTTGTGTGCAGAAGATGAGATTGGTTTGGGAAACAGCCATGAAGGAATCATTGTTTTACCAAAAAATGCAATTCCAGGAATGGCTGCCGCTGACTTTTATAATTTGTACAGCGATTGGGTTTTTGAAATTGGTCTTACGCCAAACAGAATGGATGCGATGAGCCATCTTGGCGCCGCTAAAGATATTTGTGCTTCTATTTCTCATCATTATAAAAGAACATCAAAAGTTATTACCCCTTTTAAAAACAATTTTAAGGTAGACAATCATACAAAACCCGTGGAGGTGAAAATTAAAAATCCGACGGATTGCGAGCGTTATGCAGGAGTAAGTATTTCTGAAATTACCGTGGCGGATTCACCTGAATGGCTGAAAAATAAACTGAGAAGTATTGGGCATCGGCCCGTGAATAATATTGTAGATATTACTAATTTTATTTTGCATGAAACCGGTCAACCCCTTCATGCTTTTGATCTTGATAAAATAAAAGGAAATAAAATTATTGTCGAAACACTTTCCGAAGGAACACCTTTTTTTACGCTCGATGAAAAAGAAAGAAAATTAAGCAATAGCGATATAATGATTTGCAATGGCGATAATGAACCGATGTGTATCGCCGGGGTTTTTGGTGGTTTGAATAGCGGCGTTACTTCTCAAACAAAAAACATTTTTTTAGAAAGTGCTGTTTTCAATGCTGCATCAATCAGGAAGTCGATGCTGTTGCACAATTTAAGAACCGAAGCAGCAATTCGTTTTGAAAAAGGAATTAATATCAGCCTTACTGTTGATGTACTCAAACGTGCAGCCATGCTCATTAAAGAGATTGCAGGAGGAAACATCTCTTCAGAAATAAAAGATGTATATCCTCTTAAAAGAGAGAAAAAAGAAATTACTTTATCCAACCATTATCTTAAAAAAATTAGTGGTAAAAACTACCATCCGGATACAATAAAAAACATCTTAAAGTCTTTAAATTTTACCATTTTAAGAGAAGGAATCGATAATATAAATGTAGCGGTTCCGTTCAGCAATCCGGATATCACTATTCCGGCAGATGTGATAGAAGAAATAATGCGTATTGACGGATTCGATAATATTGAAATTCCATCTTCGATAAATATGTCTCCGGCAATAGATACCAGTTTACAAAATGCTTTGCAAAAAGAAAAAATAATTGGCTGGCTTATGGGAAATGGCTTTCATGAAATATTTACCAATTCCATTACAAATAGTAAATATTTTAACGCTGAAATCCTTGAGAGCACTGTAAAAATTATTAACAGCCTGAGCGAAGGATTGAATGTAATGAGGCCCTCGATGCTTCCAACCGGACTGGAAGCCATTGCTTATAATCTGAACAGGAAAAATAATAACCTGTTGTTTTTTGAATTTGGAAAAACACATTCTGTTGACGAAAACAAATATGTGGAAAACCAAAATCTCAGTTTGTATTTTACGGGCAACCGGAATGAAGTAAACTGGAACGCGCCGACAAAAAAAACAGATATTTATTTTGTAAAAGGAATTTGTGAAGCGATTTTTTCTTTAATGGGATTGAAGAATTATCAAATTGACACGGCAGCTGCTGACTCCTTTGATGAATGTTTAATTGCTGCTGTAAACCAGCTTCCACTCGCTATTGCAGGAAGAGTAATCAAAAAGGATTTGGAAATGTTTTCAATCAAACAACCGGTATTTTTTCTGAATATTGATTGGGAAAAATTGATTTCGTTTACAACAAATGAAGAGATTTCGTTTGAACCTATTTCTAAATTCCCACAAGTACAAAGAGACCTTTCCATTCTTATTGATAAAAATAGAACTTATGCAGATATTGAAAATCTGGTCAAATCTTTGCAGATTAAAAAGCTGGAAAATATTCAACTATTTGATGTTTTTGTAAATGAGAAATTAGGAGAAAATAAAAAATCTCTCGCCATTAATTTCACTTTTATTGATAAAGAAAAAACTCTGATTGATGATGAAATTGAAGTAATGATGAATAAAATTGTTTCTAATCTTGAAAATAAATTGAACGCAGTAATACGACGCAATGCCTGATTCCATTGAGATTCATATAAAAAATATTCAATCAAAACTGCAATTGCTTTTGAAAAAACACGCCTTTTTATCAGAAGAAAATCGCCAACTAAAAAAGGAAAGTGAAAATTTTCAATTGAAAGAAAACGCATTGATTGAAAAAACCAAACAATTGCAACAACAAGTGAATATTTTAAAAACTTCTGCAGGGCAAATGGATGGAAAAGAAAAAATAGATTTTGAAAAAAGTATCAATCGTTACATCCGTTCTATCGATAAATGCATCAACATCCTAAATGAATAATGATGGCAACCGAAGAATTAATTCCACTGAATATTGTGATTGGAGATAGAAATTATCGAATCAAAATTCTTCCGTCCGACGAAGAAACGGTACGCAAAGTTTTGAAAACAATCAATGAAAAAATTGTTGAATTTCGTACGCAGTTTGCCGGAAAAGACATGCAGGATTATATTTCGATGGTATTGATCTGGTATGCTACGCAGTTGAAAGAAAATAAATCTGACGCCATTTTAAGTAAAGATCTTATGGAATCCTTATTAAGAATGGAAAAGCAATTAGAGGAAACCATTTCACTTCACTCTTAGTAAACGAACAAATATTGGCAATTCCTGTTTTCCCGTTGCATTAGAATTTATAAACTGCTGCTAATAAAAAATTTCCTGTGTTATTTACAACATCGTTTTGTTTTGAGTAAATTTTTCGGTTTGCATTTTCAAAGCGAAATTCAGGAATAATGGTAAGATTGTCTATTTTAAAATTTGTTGAAAAGGTGGTTGCAAAAATATCTGCATCAAAACCAAGTATATTTTTTTTATCATTAAAATATTCTGTTCTCAAAGTAAATCCAAGCCATTCTTTCGGAGCTGCATTTGCGTATAAAGCAGATCCATACCAGATTTTAGCACTTTCCCATTTTCCGAAATTATTATCTTGCCTCGACTGAACCGTTCCATTATAGCCCAAATTGAATTTTTCGGAAATGCTATAATTTAGTACAAAGTCGGCCTGGTATAATCTTCCTGAATCATTATGTTTACCACCCTGATAATTCAAATACGCTTTCAGTTTATCATCTTTTGAAGCAGTTGACAATTGGGCAATAATCATTTTTGGAAAGTTACTCGCCTGTTTTAAATCAGAGGGATTTGCAATTCCAAACATCAAAGTTGTTTTTGCATTTAAGGAAAATTCTGCCTTTAGACCAGTATGAAAAAAAGGACCAAAAGAAAACATATAACTCATGCTGTAATTCCCGTTTAAATAGGCATCCACAGATTCATAACCAATGTGCGTTGACCAGCTTCCTAAGGTTAATTTCACTGCTGATGAAGGAGACCATGTAAAGAATAATTGTTTGATCGACACGCTGGAACCTCCATCGTTATAGGAAAATTCTTCAGCTCTTTTTCCAAAACCAATGTCTGCAACCATTCCCACTTTTCCGATATTATGTTCTGCTTTGACAGACACCATTCCCAATTCAAAAGAATTTTGAGAATTGGTAAAACTGGTGTAATTATTATAGGGTGCAGATTTTGGATTATTAAAATCGTACCGGTAATAAACATCTGCTGAACCTGAAAGTTTTATCGAGGAGACTTTAGAAGAATCTTGCGCATTAATTTTTGAAAATGATGAAATCAAAAAGATTGCTATCAAAAAATTTTTTGCCATGGACAAGGATTTAATATTTTATTCAATCGAATGTTTCTCC
>JBEPVG010000211.1:0-4521 GCA_041691175.1 Chitinophagaceae bacterium | reverse complement strand
TGCTTCATCGAGATGACTGTAAGGTTCATCTAACAATAAAAAATCAAAAGGCTGCATCAACGCACGGATAATTGCAATTCGTTGCTGCTCACCATAACTGCATGTTTTTGCTAATTGATCTAATTTAGTTTCAATACCAAGCCTTTTGGCCATTTCAATAATTTCTTCCGACTGATGGTATGGATCGAGGATTCTTTTTATTTCTACATTTTCTTTAACGGTCTGGTCTTCAAACAATCTTAAGTCCTGGAAAATGATACTTATTTTATTTTGACGAAATGTAGAAAATCTTTCAATGGAAAGATTTTTAATGTCCATATCATCATAAAAAATAGAACCAGAATAATCTTTTCTTAATCCATAAATAAAATGTATTAAAGAAGTTTTTCCACTTCCGGAAGGTGCAACAATATGCAAATGCTCACCCTTTTTTATTGAGATATTCTGACTCCAGATTTGCGAAGAAATTCTCTTCTCTTTCTCAAGGTAATCCGGCGTTACTTCGCGCAGTTGTATCTGCATTATCTAAATACTTTTTATTTTACTTTCACTGTATCAATAGGTGGTGGAACCAGCAAGGAGTCCAACTTTGCAGTGCTCTTGCTTTTTCTTGCTTCATTTATTTTATACATTTCCTCCAGATAATTATTGAGCTGTTTCAAACTATTTGTATCCTTATTGATCAAATTAATTTCCGCATGAAATGTAAATCCTTTGTCTTTAAATTCTCCACCCGAAGCAATAATATTATCCCAGGTATTCAAACTTTGATTTAGCATTTCTTTTTTATCCGCATGGTCTGTTTTTAGAGTGGAAAACTCAGAAAGCATTTTATGAATGTCAAGAAAAAATGCAACAGGATGACCTGAAATTTTATCAGTGAAATCGAATTTATTATTATTACCCGCAAGATATTGATTGGCATAAGATGTGGAACTGCCAAACGCAATTGTTTTATCGTTCATTACATAATTTATCACGGAATCCTTCCCCATTTGTGAGGTAGTTTTTTTTGCGGCATCAACGATCTTTTGAAGGCTTGCTTTATCACCAATCCCCGCAGAAAAAACATAATTAATACCAGGCTTGCTCATTGAATCCGGGTTCATTTTAAAATCGCTGAAAGCGAGTAGCCAATCGCCATTCGTGGCTTTTGAGAAATCATCAAGTGTAAAGCCAAGTTGCTGTGCATATGAATTTACAATGCCATCTGCTCCGGTTAATTTTATCAACTCTGAAATTCCTTCCGGCTTAAAATTAAATGCCAATATTCCCAATACATTTTGTGATGGAATATTTTTGATCATATCCATATTGATGGAATTACCCATGTACTTTTTTACGATATCCGAAAGCTCTTTGCTGACATAGGTTTTTTGATCAATATCAATTTTCCCCTTATCAAAATTTACATTGTATGTACTAACATTATCTTTTGTAAATGCGTCCAATTTAAGCATTCCCAACATTCCTAATGATGAAGAACTTTTAATAATTGCTTCAGTATTCTGCCAAATCTGCATGTCCCCATTTTCTTTCAATAACGATGCAAAATGGTCATTTTTTGAAAGTGAACTATCGGATTTTAATGAAAATAAATTTTTACAAATCGCAGAAAGCTCAGCACTTCTGTCTACCGGAGTATTGTTTTGAAAATTGGAACTATCATTCCAATTATAAATTTGTGAAGAAGTTGTCTGAGGATTCATTACATAAATAAAATGGTCATCATCCCAACCAACGACGTTGTTATCTTTCAAGATCAATAAATTTATTTTACCTTCTTTTTTTGTTGTTTGTGAAGGATCAAAATTTTTATTGAATTGTTCAAAATCTTTTTTACTTTTTAATTTTCCCTCAGTAGCAAAATATTCAGTTCCGGAATTTTTTGCGACGAAAAATGTAAGGCCTTCATCGAAATCAATCCCGCTCGCAGATGGATTATCAAGGATCTTTCTTCTCCACTCAGGAATGGAAGAATCTGAATAAACTTTCTGATACCAGCTTGTTTTTTTTATTTCGTCCCATGATAATTTATTGTTGAGAGATTTCACATTTACCTGCGTTACAAAAAGCGCGTCCGCAGGAATCATTTTTCCAGCTTCATTATTTTTTCCGCATGAAGAAAATAAAAAGATGATCACACATAGGAAACTGAGTTTAAGAAAAGATTTCATAAAATGTTTTTAAGATGGTTGAATATTTATTCGGAATTAAGGACTTTAAAAGTAAGCGTATTTATTTTATTATGTATTTCAAATTTGAAATAAAGTGATCCTTTTTTATTTCTTTAAAAAAAATTGAATCAATCGATTTTCAGAAATGGTTTGTTGTTCGCCAGTTACCAGATTTTTTATCACACAATTTTGTTCTTCCATTTCCTTTGAACCGATTATTATTGCATAAGAAATATTTTTTTTCGTAGCGTATTTAAATTGTTTTTCAAGTTTCGAATTTTCATAAAATAGTTCGCAACTTATTTTTTCATGTCTTAATTTTTGCATCAGGTAAAATGCATGCCTGCTCTCTTTTTCGCCGAGATTAAGAAACAAAACTTCTGTTGAAAGGTTGATGTTTTCAGGAAAAAGTTTTAACTCCTCCATTACATCATAAATTCTGTCTAAGCCAAAACTAATGCCCACTCCTGGCATATCGGGAACACCAAACAACCCCGTAAGATCATCGTAACGACCGCCGCCGCCTATACTTCCCATTTGTACATTTTTTGCTTTCACCTCATAGATAGTTCCGGTGTAATAATTTAATCCTCGCGCTAAAGTAAAATCTATAATAATTGTTCGTTTACTGTCCTCATTATTTAAAAATCCCAAAATAAATTTCAATTCTTCAATTCCCTTTTTTCCTGTTTCAGAAGCGCCAATTATTAATTCTAATTTTTCTAACTTTTCTGAATTAGAGCCTCCAATGTTTATATAATTTTCGATCAGTGAAATACTTTTTTCAGAAAGCCCGTTTGCTTTCAATTCTTCTTTTACTTTTTCAATTCCGATCTTTTCCAGTTTGTCAACTGCAATGGTGATTACTCCCATATTATCAAGGCTATCGCAAACTTCTGCCAATGCATAAAGTATTTTTCGGCTGTTGATTTTTATATCAACTTCCATTTTTAATTTTTCAAAAACATCTGAATAAATTTCGGCAAGTTCCACATCGCTTATTAAAGAATAAGTTCCGGCAACATCCGCATCACACTGAAGAAATTCTCTGTAACGCCCTTTCTGTGGGCGGTCTGCGCGCCAAACGGGTTGAATCTGATAGCGTTTATACGGCACCGTTAGTTTTCCATGGTTCATCGCCATATATCTGGCAAATGGAATAGTAAGATCGTATCTAAGAGCCCGTTCAGTAATATTTTTATCATTTTTACCCGAAAGAATATTTTCAAAATCCTTTAACGCACTTTCTCTTTTTGAAGGATGGTCAAGGCCGTTATTTAAAATTTTAAAAATCAATTTGTCGCCTTCATCACCATATTTCCCCATCAGCGTTTCCAGGTTTTCCATGCACGGCGTCTCCAAAGGTTCAAAGCCATAAATCTCAAAAATTTCTTTAATCGTTTCAATAATAAATCTACGCCGGTGCAAAGTTTCAGCAGCAAAATCGCGCGTTCCCTGTGGTAATGATGGCTTCATAATTTTCCCTTCTTCCTGATTATTTTTTTAAATGGCAAAACTATTATTTAATTGTTGGAATGTTTATTGTTTAAAATTCTAGATTGACTTATGGAAAAAAATTATTTAAGCATCCAATATTCTAAATAAATAAAAAAGGTATTTAACAATTTTATGGCATCAATAATAATCATCAATGCATCTTAATATTTGAATGGCAATTAGTAAGCATCAGGAATAAAATAGAACAGTAAAAGAGCAAATTATGGGAATTTCTGCATTTTATTTTATCTTGCCGCCTAAGAAAAAAAATAAATATGAGCCTTGAAGAATTTGAAAATACTCCCGATAATAAAACGAAGCGTTATATTATGATGCGCAGTATCACAGATTTGGGCATGGGCTTTATTTATCTTGCCGTCGGAATTATTATTTTGTTTGCAAAACAATTTAATTTTTCAGTCGGTTTTACAGGTACTCTGGCAAAACTTTTTGCTGTTTTAGTAATTATTTACGGTTCATGGAGACTTTACAGAGGTATTAAAAAAAATTACGTAAAAGAATGATCTACCTGGAAAATAAAATAACAAATTCTGCAAGTGCCAGTTTGATGATTGCTTTGTTGTGGATATTTTTCACTGGCTGCCATCAGAATGTGAGGACAGACGTTGATACGCCTGAACGTGGAACGATACATATTAGTGTGGATGAAACTTTTAAACCGGTAATAGATTCAGAGATCCAGGTTTTTGAAGCGTTGTATCCACAGGCAAAAGTTATTGCAGATTATAAACCGGAAGCGGAATGTTTTAAAGATCTGATGAAAGACAGCACTAAGATGATCATTGTTACCCGCGGACTTACACCCCAGGAAGAAAAATATTATAAA
>JBEPVG010000210.1:0-4586 GCA_041691175.1 Chitinophagaceae bacterium | reverse complement strand
GGCTGGAACTTTAAAAAATTTATTTTTTTTTAAAGTAACTTCATCGCGTTTTTTATCAATCTTATTTACCGTTTTTCTTTTAATTTATTAAAACATTATGGATCGTCCTTCTTCTCGCAGTTTGGAAAATTTTAAAAATTATGTTGGGATAAAATTTCAATTGTATAATAGTCTTTTTACTTCTCTCCCATTTTACAGAATTGAAAAAACAGGAATGCTTTTATCATTGTTTTTAAATATTTGCGAAGAAGGTTATAAAAGAAAATTAAGCCCCCAACAAATTATTGAAGAATTCTTTTTAAAAGATGCATCTTTTAATACACAGTCGGAAAAACTGGATCTTCTTTTTCGGTTTATCCAGTTTGTAGAACGCCAGGTTGTTTTATTTGATGCGCTGGAAGATGCTGCTTTTAAATTTGTACACGATACAAATGGGGCCGGAACTTTGAAACAACTGGAGACTGAAGTTTTTCAAAATAAAAAAGAAAAAGAACTTGCAAAAAAACTGGAAGATTTTTCTGTAGAAATTGTTCTTACCGCGCATCCAACCCAGTTTTATCCTGGCTCCGTTTTAGGGATCATTAATGATCTTTCCAAATCACTTGCAGAAAATGATACTGCACGTATCAATATGTATTTGCAACAATTGGGGAAAACGCCTTTCTTTAAAAAAGAAAAACCAACTCCTTTTGATGAAGCGCTCAGCCTGATCTGGTATTTGGAAAATGTTTTTTTTCCAGCTGCAGGAAGAATTTTTTCTTTCTTAAAAAATCAATTTCCCGATGTGGATTATCAAAATAACCCGGTCATTAAAATGGGATTCTGGCCGGGCGGTGACCGTGATGGAAATCCTTTTGTAAACACAGAGATTACTTTAAAAGTTGCAGATGCTTTGCGTGGCGCAATTATAAAATGCTATTATTTGGAAATTCGCAGATTGAGGCGCAGATTGACTTTCAAAGGTGTTGATGTTCTTTTAGCAGACCTGGAAAAACAATTGTACAACAATATTTTCATTCCCGAAAACCGCACAGAAATCAGTAAAGATGATATTCTGAAAACATTAAATGAAGTAAGGCAAATAATTATATATCAACACAACGGATTGTTTCTTCACCTGATTGATGACCTCATTAATAAAGTGCATATTTTCGGATTACATTTCGCTTCGCTTGATATAAGACAAGATAGTTCTATTCATAAAAAAGTGTTTGCAGCGCTAGCCTCATCCGAAACCTTTTTTCCTGCAGATTATGCGAAATTAAGTGATGAAAAAAAGATCGAATTTTTGACAAAAAATACACAAGAGATTCCTGAAAAAGATTATGGTGACCCAATTATAAATGACACTTTTAAAAGCATAAAAGCGATAAAAATACTTCAGAAATATAATGGTGAACCGGGTTGCAACCGATATATTATCAGCCACGCTGAAACAGCTTTGAATGTGTTGGAAATTTACGGTTTATTTATCTTGTGCGGCTGGAAAAAAGAAAAAATGAAAGTAGATATTGTTCCACTGATCGAAACAATTGACGACTTACAAAGCGCAGTACCAACCGTGAAAATTTTATTTCAGAATAAAGAATATCGCGAACATCTGAGACTTAGAAATAATACACAAACAATTATGCTTGGATTTTCTGATGGTACAAAAGATGGCGGATATTTAATGGGAAACTGGTGTATTTATAAAGCCAAAGAGCAACTCACGGCGGTTTCCAAGGAATTTGGAATTGAAGTAATTTTCTTTGATGGTCGCGGCGGCCCTCCGGCAAGAGGCGGTGGAAAAACCCATAAATTTTACGCGTCTATGGGCAAAAATATTTCGAACAAAGAAATTCAATTAACCATCCAGGGACAAACAGTAAGTTCCAATTTTGGGACAATTGATTCTGCTCAATATAACATGGAGCAATTGTTACACGCCGGCATTTCTAATGATATTTTTACAAACCGCCATATCACTCTGAAGAAAGAAGAAGAGGAATTGTTGCAGCACGTTTCGGAAGCAGGTTTTGAATCGTACTGCAAACTAAAAAACCATCCGGATTTTATGGATTACCTGGTACAAATAAGCCCGCTAAAATTTTACAGCGAAACAAATATCGGCAGTCGCCCAACAAAAAGGAAAAAAGGAAAAATGAATATGGAAGATTTACGTGCCATCCCCTTCGTAGGTTCATGGAGCCAGATTAAACAAAATGTTACCGGTTATTACGGTGTGGGCACGGCTTTGCGGAAAATGGAAGAAGAAGGAAAACTCGGACACATGAAAAATTTGTATCAGAATTCTTTATTTTTTAAAACGCTTATAGATAATTGTGAGATGGCGATGAAAAAATGTTTTTTTCCATTGACAGAATATTTATCAAAGGATAATAAATTCAGCGAGATCTGGAATATGATCTACGAAGAATACGAAATCACCAAAAAATATCTTTTTAAACTCACCGGAAATAATGAATTGATGGCAGATTACCCGGTTGAGCAACTTTCGGTGAGCATGCGCGAAAAAATGGTTTTGCCATTGGTAACGATTCAACAATTTGCGATGTCGAACATTCGTAAAATTGATGAGGAGCAAACAAAAGATCCATTAAAAGAAACTTATGAAAAACTAGTGATGCGTTGTTCATTCGGTATCATCAATGCAGGAAGAAATTCTGCTTAATGCACATTAAACAGGATTAATTTTAATTTATAAACCCTGCATAGTAAACAAAGAAATAAACCATTTTTCGATTTTTATATTTAGGAAAATCAGAGAGTAAGAATTCCGGAAATTTGTTGCTTTACTCTTTCAGACAAACAGGATAAAAGCAAACAATTATCTTTGCAAAATGAGTAAAGTAAGAGTGAGATTTGCACCAAGTCCGACGGGTGCTTTGCATTTAGGCGGCGTTCGTACAGCATTATACAATTATTTATTTGCCAAAAAAAACGAGGGTGATTTTGTTCTAAGAGTTGAAGATACTGACCAGACAAGATATGTAGCAGGCGCAGAAAATTATATTATTGAATGCCTTACCTGGTGCGGCATTCTGCCGGATGAAGGACCTTGGAAGCCCGGAAAATACGGGCCTTACAGGCAAAGCGAAAGAAAACAAATTTATAAAGAATATGCAGAACAATTGGTAAAATCCGGCCATGCATATTATGCTTTTGACACGCCGGAAGAAATTGAAAACCTCCGAGAAAAATTAAAAGCTCAGGGAAAATATAATGTACAATACGATTATCGAAACCGGTTGGAAATGCGCAACTCAATAGTGTTGCCAAAAGAAGAAACTGAGGCATTGCTCAAAATAAATTTTCCGCATGTGATTAGAATCAAAATGCCACGAAATGAATTCGTGCATTTTAAAGACATGATTCGTGGTGATATTGAAATGCCCACGGATAGTGTGGATGATAAAGTTTTATTGAAAGCAGATGGAATGCCAACCTATCATCTTGCAGTTGTTGTGGATGATTATTTAATGAAGATCACGCATTCATTTCGTGGCGAAGAATGGATGCCGAGTGCGCCGGTTCAGGTACTTCTTTGGAAATATTTTGGTTGGGAAAAAGATATGCCTCAATGGGCACATTTACCGTTGATTTTGAAACCGGACGGCAATGGAAAACTGAGCAAAAGAGATGGAGAAAGATTGGGATTTCCTGTTTTTGCCATGCAATGGAACGACCCTGAAAAGGGCGCAGTTAAAGGGTTTAAAGAATTAGGATTTACGCCGGAAGCATTTATAAACATGCTGGCACTCCTCGGTTGGAACGACGGAACTGAAAAGGAAATTTTTTCTTTAGATGAAATGATTGAATCATTTTCGATGGAAAGAGTTCATTCGCATGGGGCAAAATTTGATTTTGAAAAAGCAAAATGGTTCAATCACGAATGGATTAAAAGATCCGATGTCCAAAGATTAAAACCTGATGTCAGAAAAATTTTCGAAGAAAATAATGTCAAAATCTCTGATGAGAATAAACTGGACAAAATTATTGACCTGATCAAAGAAAGGTGCACCTTACTGACCGATTTTTGGCAACAGGGAAGCTTCTTTTTTATCGCGCCTTCTATAATTGATATAGCTTCCATTCTTCCAAAATGGAATGAAAATAAAAACCAGTTTTTTGTTAAATTGATCCGCTCTTATACAGTCATGAATTTGTGGAATGTGGAAGATTCCGAACACACTTTTAAAGAACTTGCTACCTCATGTAAATTAAAACCGGGAGAGTTAATGGGAGCATTTCGAATTATGTTGGTTGGAGGAAAATTTGGCCCGGGTGTATTTGAAATTTCGGCTTTATTAGGAAAAGAAGAAACAATAAAAAGAATAGAACACACATTATCTTTAATGAAATAATATGCCTGAAAAAAATTCTTCAAAAATACAAAGGCCGATACGTGTTCTGGTTGCGAAAGTTGGCCTTGACGGACACGATCGCGGTGCAAAAGTAATTGCTACTTCGCTCCGCGATGCCGGTATGGAAGTCATTTATACAGGACTGCGGCAAACCCCTGAAATGGTTGTGAATGCTGCATTGCAGGAAGACGTGGATGCGATTGGCGTAAGTATTTTAAC
>JBEPVG010000209.1:0-4599 GCA_041691175.1 Chitinophagaceae bacterium | reverse complement strand
CGGTAGTACTATTGGTGGGTGCAAGATTATATGGAGAAGCTTCAGATTCAACGGTTGTATTTAAAAAAATATCGGCGCATTTTGCCAGATAGCTTTGGTTGTTTCCACAAATAGCAATCAACGTATTTTGAAAATTTTTTATCAGCGGGACCAATACTTTTATTTCGGGGCTGTCACCGCTTTTACTGATAATCATTACCAAATCATCCTGTTGAATCATTCCTATATCGCCATGAATTGCATCTGCTGCATGAAGAAAAAGAGAGGGTGTTCCAGTACTATTTAAAGAAGAAACAATTTTCTGGGCTACAATAGCACTTTTCCCGATTCCACTTATTACCAACCGGCCTTTCGATTGATAAATTTTCGAAACCGCTTTTTCAAAATCAGCATTAATAAATCTCTCCAACTCTGCTATAGAATGAGATTCTGAAATAATTGTTTGTTTACCGGTATTAATGATGTTGTTACTCATTTAAAAGGGGTCAAAATAGCAATCTTTAAATAATTGAAGACCAAATTTGTATTTTTTTTTTTGAAAGATTACAAACGTACTTGAATTGTGTGATTGAACAAAGCAAAAGTATTTTGATTTAAACATAAAATACGTCGTATCTTAACCGGATAACTCGATAAAAGTAATTTCCGCATAGTAACTTTAACCTTAGTTTTAAATTAATAAATTAACTTTGAAACACTTTTATAGAGAGATTAGTAGAAACGAAAAACCATGTCCACAACAAAAACAAAACGAAAACCAATAACCGAGTTTACAAATAATTTAGACCAAAGTGACACTTCTATAAAAATAAATGAAGGATCACTTTCCGAACATCTTCAAACACATTTTGGATTCAAATCTTTTAAGGAACCTCAGGAAAATATTATTAAAAGTTTATTATCAGGCAAAGACACTTTTGTGATTATGCCTACAGGGGGCGGTAAAAGCCTCTGTTACCAATTGCCTGCTATTATCAGCGAAGGCTGTGCTATAATCGTTTCTCCATTAATCGCGTTGATGAAGAACCAGGTTGACTTGGTAAGAGGATACAGCAGCACAGACAATATCGCTCATTTTTTAAATAGTTCGCTTAACAAGGGTCAGCAAAAAGTAGTAAAAGACGATCTTCTTTCCGGCAGTACAAAATTGCTTTATGTAGCACCTGAAACCTTGACAAAAGAGGAGAATGTGGAGTTCTTTAAAGATTTAAAAATTTCTTTTTTTGCCGTAGATGAAGCCCATTGTATAAGCGAATGGGGACACGATTTTAGGCCAGAATATAGAAGGCTGCGTGAAATAATGGATCTGATAGATGAAAAAATTCCCGTAATTGCTTTAACTGCTACAGCCACGCCAAAAGTTCAAAGCGACATCATCAAAAACCTTGGACTTCGCGATCCGAATATTTTTATTTCTTCATTTAACCGGTCGAATTTATACTATGAAGTAGTGCCAAAGGTTAAAAAAGATCAGGCAATAAAAAGTATTGTAAAGTTTATCTCTCATAATAAAGGTAAAAGTGGCATTATCTATACCTTGAACCGAAAAACGACCGAGGAACTTGCAGAAACTTTGATGGCAAACGGCATAAAAGCTGTTGCTTATCATGCCGGACTTGACACCAAATTAAGAGCAAAAAGACAAGATCAGTTTCTGGGCGAAGAAACACAGGTAATTATTGCTACAATTGCTTTTGGAATGGGTATTGACAAGCCTGATATTCGATTTGTAATTCATTATAATATTCCCAAATCGATAGAAAATTATTACCAGGAAACTGGCCGCGCCGGTCGTGATGGATTAGAAGGAAAATGCCTGCTCTATTATTCACATAAAGATGTTGCAAAACTTGAACATTTAATGCGTGACAAATCATTAAGTGAAAGAGAAATCGGTGCACAATTAATTAATGAAACCGTAGCCTACTCTGAAAGCGGCGTTTGCAGGAGAAAAATGCTTATGAATTATTTTGGCGAAATATACACCCAGGATAATTGCGGCGGCAAATGTGATAATTGTAAAAACCCTAAAGAGTTGGTTGAAGCCAAAACTGAAACAATAATTGCTCTGAAAGCAATAAAAGCTTTGGAAGAAAGATTTCCAATAACTTATATGATCCCCGTGATCATTGGAAAATTAAATCCGCAGATAAAGATGTACAGGCATGAAGAAAAGCCTGTATTTGGCTCCGGAAAAGGCAAAGACGAACACTTTTGGAACTCGTTAATCAGGCAAATGCTCCTGGAAAATCTAATACAAAAGGATATTGAAGATTATGGGGTTTTAAAATTTACCAAAAAAGGAGAAGCGTTTTTAAAAAAACCAACATCTTTTAAAATTGCATTAAATCATATATACGAAACTGATGGCGATGAAGATGAAGATAATGGAGCCGATACAGGCACAACGTTAGCAACTGATGATAAACTAATACAATTATTAAAAGATTTGCGCCAACAGGAAGCTAAGAAGCGCAACTTACCACCCTTTGTTATTTTTCTCGAAAATAGCTTAATTGATATGGCGACTCTTTATCCAACCACGTTAAAAGAATTGGAAAAGTGTCAGGGTGTAAGTGTTGGGAAGGCGATTAAGTTTGGGAGACCATTTGTGAATCTGATAGAAAAATACGTGGATGAAAATGAGATTGAAAAACCTGATGATTTCGTAATGAAAAGCGTTGTCAACAGAAATAACAATAAAATTTTTATTATTCAGAATGTTGACAAAAAGATGCCATTGGAAACGATTGCAAAAAATCGTACCCTAAAACTCGATGAGCTCCTCGAAGAGATGGAAACGATTGTGGCAAGCGGAACTAAATTAAATCTTGATTATGCTATTGAAGATTTGATGGAAGAATATGAAAGTGAAGAGATCATTGATTATTTTAAAGGTTGTGAAACTTCCAGCCTGGAAATAGCAAAGGAAGAACTCTCTGATGGCAATTATTCTTTAGAACAATTGAAAATTATGCGGATAAAATTCCTGGTTGAATATGGCAATTAAAAAGTTTAAAAAGGAATTTTTATTTTAACTGATTAATTCTATTTTTGCCTGCAATTGGTGCGGTAGCTCAGTTGGTAGAGCAAAGGACTGAAAATCCTTGTGTCGGCGGTTCAATCCCGCCCCACACCACAGACTTTTCTTTTTGGATTAATTTAAAGTTGAATTTATAAAATATTGATTGCCACACGATTACCTTCCAAAATCGTCTTGTAATCTTACAATATCTTCTTCATTACTCGGCTCATTTTTATTAGTATGTTGCCAGATTTCAGCTACGATACCCCAAGTGCTATCCAGTCCAATCAGTCGGTGCCTTTCCCCTTGTTTTAAAATGATAACATCGTTTAATGTTTTTACTTGACTTTCTGTTTCAATATCGGTACTACTTATAATGACAGCAACTTCCCCACCAATCACTTTCCACAATTCTGAGCGTCTATAATGATATTGCCAACTAATCCTTTTATCAGGTGCAACAATTAATATTTTGGGACTTATTTTTTCTGAACCCGATCTTTTGTCGGACTCTTTTACATCGCTGAAAAAAAAATCAATAAATAGCTGCGATTGGTGTTCATCAATCACATAAAATCCACCCCAGGGACGGTTCTCATCAGAATTTATAATATTGAAATTATGCTTATGGAGATATCTCTGTACAATTTCAAATACACTTTTTTTATCTTGATTTGAAGATAAATTTAATTCCATAATTTATATATAACGGTTATGCATAAACGCAATTATCGGCCCATATAAACCATCAGAATCTGAACATCGCTGGGGTTTACTCCACTAATTCGGCTTGCCTGGCCAAGGGTTTTGGGTCTAATTTTTCTAAATTTTTGTCTTGCCTCATTCGACAAGGAAGATATATTTTCATAATTAAAACTCTCTGGAATTATTTGTTCTTCTAAAGAACTCATTTTCGTCACCAATTCCTCTTCTTTCTCAATATATACCGCATATTTTATCTGAATTTCAGCCTGCTCAAGTGCTGCGTGTGAATATTTCCCTATTTTTCTCTTAACAATTTCTATGTCATTCATCATACTCTCGAGATTAATTCCCGGCCTCAACAATAATTGGGTCACTTTTGTTTTTTGATGAACATTGGCAGATATATTATCCGATAAAAATGCGTTGATTTCATCCGGTTCAAGCTTTATTTCTTTTAACAATTGAATAATTTCTGCCACTTCCTTTCTTTTTTCGATTACTCTGTTCATTCTCTCCTGAGAAGCAAGGCCAATTCGGAAACTTTTTTCTGTTAAACGGATATCAGCATTGTCCTGTCGCAGTAGTGTGCGATATTCTGCTCTGCTGGTGAACATTCTATAAGGTTCATCAGTTCCTTTATTTACAAGATCATCAATTAAAACACCAATATAAGCTTCATTTCTTCTTAAAATAAATGGGCTGTGGTCAAAAACTTTTTGATGGGCATTTATTCCTGCCATAATACCTTGACACGCAGCCTCTTCGTAACCAGTTGTTCCATTAATTTGACCAGCAAAAAAAAGATTTTTGAGAAGTTTTGTTTCCAGATTTATATTCAACTGGGTCGGTGGAAAAAAATCGTATTCAAT
>JBEPVG010000208.1:0-4609 GCA_041691175.1 Chitinophagaceae bacterium | reverse complement strand
GCAATGAGGTTATCAATTCCATTAATAAAAATGGTTGGAAATTCATCAAATATGAGACTGCATTTATGCCTGTTTTTTTGATTAACTAATTTAATCAATCTGTTTACATAAAGAGAAAGAATAGCTCCGAAGATCTGTTGTTTTTGAGGATTGTTGGCCAGGCAAAGAATTTTGGGTTCATCAGGATTATTGATGTCTAGTGTAAAATCATTTTGTCCAAGCACCCAATAAAGCTGGGGTGAGGAAAGCCTTGCCATTCCAATTTTTGCAGATGCGATTTGGCCTTCCAGTTGGTCCATCGCTTTATTTTGGTAAGCTGAAATAAATGGATTAATCAGCACTTCAATTTCTTTTTCATTTTTTAATACAGGAAAGAGTTTTTCATATTGTACCTGCATTAATTCAATAGCATGCGGTAAAGTGCAATATCTGCCACCGTCGTAACGCTTTAAAAACCAAAGGATCGCTGTTAAGAAATTGATCGGTGACTCCACAAAAAAATCTCCTTGTTTGGTTATCCATTCCCTGTTTAAACCCAGTAAGATGGAGCGTGATGATTCGGTTGCATCTGTTATATCAAACATTGTTGCCGCATCCAGTGGGTTACAGCGATTGGAGCGCGAGAGATCGTCAAAATTGATGAGATAAAAATCCGGTTTAATTTTAAAAGCATGTTTATTTTTCTCCAAATAATTATAAACGATTTTAGAAAGATCATCAAATTTAAAATCATAGACAAGCATGGTAAAACCTTTGTGTAAATGTTGTTTAATAATGTGCTGAATTACATACCAGGATTTGCCACTTCCCGGTGATCCTGTAACAAGAACTGCACGAAATGGATTGATAATATTTATCCAGCTTTTTCGGATTTTTCCTTTTAAATTATATTGAGCCGGAAGGTTAATGGAATATTCATTTTCTAAAAATCTTTCCTCCTGCGGAAAAGTTTCATTCATTTCATTGAAAATATCTTTATGAAACTGGAGTTGAACATACCTTGAAAGTCTTGTTCCACCTGTGAGAATAAGAATAAAACCAATGCTTGTAATGGACATATAAATGATTGCAACGGTTTCAATTGAAGTAGTTAATTTCAATAAAATATTGCTACCAAAAAAGAGGAAGAATCCTGACAATAAATAAAACAGAATTGATTGTTTGCTTACCGTTTCACTTTTTTTTCCAGATGCTCCAAAGAGTGAAATTGCCAGTAATGATATGCTGAGTAATTTTGAAATATAAATATTTTTAAACAGGCCGGTTCTAATAATATTTGTTAGAAAACGATTACTGATTTCTGCTGTGAAGTGCCACATTTTAAATGTGCCATAACAAAAAAAATAAAAATGAATCAGAAGGACTACGATGCTTGCGAGTCTTGTGAAATCCAAAATTTCTTTCAGCGCTTTTTCATCTTCTCCGGTGCTCATAATTTTTTTTTAAAAGTTATAAATTTCGTTTACGACGTTTCCTTTTTTTCTTGAGAAAATCATTGGGAAAGCGGCTTTCGTTTCTTTGGTTATTTAAAAGAATTTGTATCAACTCCGCGCTTTTATTTCTTGATTCTATTGATCCTTTTATATTGTTATTTTTTACCTTTGAGAAGAGTTTATTTTCTCTGCCCATTTCATCCGGCAAATCAATTTTTTCTTTAGTATTTATCAATCGTCGCTGGATGCCTGAGGCGCTGTACGATTTTCCAAGGTCACTACCATTAAATACGGATTTTGTTCGATGATCAATAAAGGTGATTCCGTAAAGAAATCCATCATCATTTCTGCGGAGAGCGGCATTAATTTTTTCCCTTTGTAATTCTATAACAAATTCTGAGATGCTGGATGGTTTTTTTGATAAGGTCCAATCGATTGCTGTCTTTAATTTTTGTTTATATGGTAGCCTTGCTTTTTCATTTTCCACAAACTTTTTTTCAAGAAAATTCAGAGTTGGTTTTGAGTAAATAGAACTGGCTTTTATCGGAACGCCAATTTTTTTATTTTCAGCATCAATAATTCTGTAAGTAAGCCCTCTGTTTTTATAAATTCTTCCATCTTCGCTTCCCCGGTCGGCGATTAAATTGTATAGCTTTAAAACCGCATTTAATTCCGGAAAGGAAGCGTATTTGTAGTGATTGATTACCTCGTCAAGGACATTGGTTATACTTCTTTTTGTTTCTGCAAACCCGTATTTTATTTTTTGAGGCTCAAGAGGTTTTAGACCTGATTCAATGTTAGATTTCTTGCCTGATGCTTTTATTAAATTGAATTGTATTTCAATTTCTTTACGGGCATTTTCGGATTGATTTTTACCAATATTAAACGTGTTGATTCGTTTGCCGTTTTCAAGAATTGAGGTAGTGATAATATGTACATGAGGATGGCCTGCATCATTATGTTGATATACCAAAAAGGGTTGCTTAGCAAAGCCAATTTTATCAACATAAACAGAGGCGATAGAAATTAATTTTTCATGCGACAGTTTTTCTGTTGGATGAAAGTTTAGGGAGATATGCAACATGTTTGTGGTTGCTCTTTGGTTGAGTGCTGTACGATGTTTAAATGTATCCAGTTTATTATAAAAATTCAGGTCCTTTGCATCTAATAAAAAATTGCCGGCATAGATACATTCTGCGTCACCTCTTTGAACTTTTTTTTCATTATAGTTAAGTACCCGAAGTATAGAGTGAGGGGCCGTTATTTTTGCAACCATGATAGATACATTTGATTCATTTGAATTTTTATTTCTTCCACCTTTTTAAGAAAGGATTGATACAATGTTTCATGAATCAGCAGCCATGTTTTTATTTCCGGAATCCGGTCTAAAATATGCAACCGGTGAACTGCCTGGTTGTAATTATTTCCAATAGCGTTTAATTCATTTTTGAGGCTTATCATTTCTGATAAAAATTCATCAGCAGATTGGTTTCTATATTTAATATTTACCGGTTTTTTTAAGAGAACCATTCTGGAAAATTCACTGATGCTTTGGCTGGTAGTTTTTTTGTAGAGATCATGGATCTTATTATATTCTGTCTCATTCACTCTTATATTGAGCCATTTATTGCGTACTATTTTTGTCTCTTTCATCACTATTCATTTACACAGTTCAACAATTATTTTATAGACTCATCCCCGAAGCGAGTTTCGAGTAAAAGGGGCGAGATAGCCAAACGTGTAACGTTTGAACATCTCGCCGGTCAGCGATCCAGGCTGCCTTCTGTCTTCTGCAATAGCAGTTTAAAATTCTTACCAAAAGTAAGGTGGAGAATATAGAAAAGAAATACGTGTTCAGATTCTAAACAGGTGAGATGTATGAATGGTTCATAGTTTTGTGATCCAAATAAAAAGATATTTTTAAACTTTTAAAAACCTGAAGTATGAACAGTGAAGTAATGAACATGAAAAATGAGAAATTAAAAATTTATGAGACTGTTTTAAGCAGTCCCGGGATGGGGGAGAAGTGTAAAATTATTTTGCAATTAAGCAGGCAAAATATCTTGCTTTTAAGCAGGATTATTGAGCTGGGATTAGAGGTAGATAGGAAAGAAATGAAAGGTGATATTCTGATGCTTTTATCAGAAGAAGGGTTAGAAGAATTTCGAAAAGTTATTGATGAAATTTTGAGCAAAGGAGGCCTGACAGATTTTTATGAAAAGCTTAAATCACTGTAAATAAAAATACAACCATCAAAATCATATTTACGATGCTTTCGATGGTTATACTGTAAGAACGTTACCCTAATTTTATCTGTCGAGATTAATCAGTTTATCTGCTTTAATTTCTGTGTAGCTACGGGTAATTCCGTCTTTGTCAATATAATTTTGATAAACCAGGGTTCCTTCTACCATAACATGGCTGCCTGTTATAAAGTTGTTTTGCAAATAGGGAACGTTTTTTCCCCAATATTTCACCCTGTGCCAGGAGGTGGTTCTTATTGTATCTTCTCTGGAATAACAGTTACTGGTTGCCAGTTGAAGGATCGCAAAATTGTTGCCTGTTGGCAGAGAATATATTACCGGATCTTTTCCCAGGTATCCGATCAATTGAACTTTGTTAAGCCATTTCATAATTATAATTTTTTGGTGAAATAATCCTCAAATTTAGAGGTGGTAAAAAGTGCGAAAAGAATTTTACGAGTGTAGGTGCGTTTAGATAAGGATATAAACGTTTAATACACGATTATTTTTTTTAAATTTGATTGTGCAAGTTCCTGACAGATTTTGTAAGCAATGCGGTAAACTCATCAATCCTGATAAGGGTAGAGCAGACAGATTATATTGTGATGAGCGTTGCAAAAACCGATTTCATAACCAGATGAAGATGATGGAAAACGGCGAGTTACAGCGGATAGATTTGATTTTAAAAAAGAACCACAGGATCCTCAAAAAAATGTTTACAAAAAAGCAGCACGAGGAGATGGCAAATGATAAATTATTAAAGGAGGGATTTGACTTTGATTATCATACTCATCATGTAATTTCCAAAATAAAAAAGAACGAATTTATTTTTTGTTTTGATTATGGATATTGCAGGCTTCCCGGTCAGAAAGTAAAAATTATAAAGGCGTTTGGATTTAAAGAAGCGTAGGGAATGCGTATTTAGATTTTACC
>JBEPVG010000207.1:0-4613 GCA_041691175.1 Chitinophagaceae bacterium | reverse complement strand
CAATCGTACCGATGGTGCCGGTTTTTTTTGTGGTGCCATCTCCAAAAGTATAATCTCCACCAATTGCCTGAGCGTTATCTTCAATTACAAATAAATTATGCTCATTGGCGATGGCCATTATTTCTTCCATTTCACATGAATGACCATATAAATGAACCGGCACAATGACCTTTGTTTTGGGAGTAATAGCTTTTTTTATTGCTTCAGGATCTACACAAAAAGTTTGCGGATTTACTTCTACAAAAACCGGTTTCAATTTCAACAATGCGATCACTTCGGTAGTGGCGACATAAGTAAAGGAAGGAGTAATCACTTCGTCACCAGGCTTCAGATCCAGCGCCATCATGGCAATCTGGAGTGCATCAGTTCCGTTGGCACAGGGAATCACATGTTTTATATCCAGGTATGCACCAAGGCTTTTTGAGAAATCAGCAACCTGTGGACCACCAATAAAAATGCTACTATCCAAAACTCCCGCTATCGCAGCATCCACCTCGTTTTTAATGTGTAGATATTGCTGCTTCAAATCCACCATGTGTATAGGTTTCATGTACGAAAATTTTAAATGGCTGCAAAGATATGGATTGCATAAAGAAAAAAAATAGAGGAAATGATAAATTAAATGAAGGATAGTAAACGAACTTTTAAGGGAAATTTGTAATTCAGTTGGATTGAAATTTGCCAATTATTCCCCGATTGATTTTATCCTAATTTTGTGGACATCATTCACAATAAATAAAATTTTGACTGACACAATTTGAATAGGTTATGCCAAAAGAAATACATCCAAAGAATATAGAATCAGCGGGCAATGATTTAAGCATAGCAAAAAAAGCCTTGATAATGGTTCATGGGCGTGGTGGAAGTGCAGCAGATATCCTTTCACTTGCTGTTTTTCTAAATCTTAAAGAATTTGCATTGTTCGCTCCTCAGGCTTTAAACAATAGTTGGTATCCCTATTCTTTTATTGCACCGCCTTCGCGAAATGAGCCCTGGCTATCTTCTGCCTTATCGCTGTTAAATGAAACAAAGAGCAATATTATTTCACACGGAATTTCTGAAGAGAATATTTATTTTCTCGGCTTTTCTCAAGGTGCCTGTTTAATGCTTGAGTTTATAACAAGAGATGCGAAAAAGTTTGGTGGCGCTGTCGCTTTTTCCGGAGGATTAATTGGAGATAAAATTTACCAGGAAAATTATAAAGGAGATTTTAAAAACACACCTGTATTTATTGGTAGCAGCAATCCTGATCCTCACATTCCGGTGGAAAGAGTGCTGGCAACAACAAATATTTTAAAAGGAATGAATGCGGACATTACCGAAAAGATTTATCTAAACATGGGCCATACAATTTCACAGGATGAAATTGAATTGGCGAAAAAGATCGTATTTAAATCTTAAGCCCCTTTGTTTGAAAGATGTTTTTTTTGCCATAGAAACGGGAAAGAATAGTGATTTTATTTTTCCTCGTAATCGTTCATTAAATCATATTATTTCAATAATATTCATCTTTTATTTACCTTCATTTTTTTTATGCTCTACTTTTAAAATTAAGTACTCATTTTTATGAAAAATAAGGTTGTCGCCCTTGTATTCTTTTTATCCGTCCCTTTATTTCTATTTGCACAAAATGATTCAGTTCCAACGATGGATACGCTTTTAAAGCTTTCCCTTGAGCAGTTAATGGATATAAAAGTAGTTACGGCTTCCGGCTTTTTGCAAACTACTGCTGAAGCTCCGTCCACCATTACAGTTATTACTGCAAAGCAAATTTCAGAACGAGGATACGAACAATTAGAAGATGCTTTGCGGGATATCCCCGGAATTGATATGATTCATTTGAATGGATACGCACCAACTCTTATTTACTTCAGAGGAATGTATGGTGCAGAAAATCTACGTGCATTATTGATGATTGATGGTATCGTGGAAAATAATATTATCGGCAGCAACGACTTTGCAGGACCGGCTTACAGCCTGCACAATGTAGAAAGGATTGAAATAATCTGGGGACCAGTTTCCGCATTATATGGGGCAAATGCTTTTGGAGGCGTTATAAATATTATCACCAAAAAAGGCGGAGACATTAATGGATTTACGGCTACCCAGGGAGTTGGTAGTTTTAATACTTCATTTGAAAAAATAAGTATGGGATTGAAGAAAAACAAATTTGAATTTGATGTTGCCGGAACGCTTTATAGCACTGACGGGCCGAAATTTACCAATAGAGATCCTAACTATTCAGCATCTTATGTTGATAAAGCCTATTCGCTCAACTCAAGAATAAGTTATTACGCCAAAAACTCAACCACTACTTTGGGCTTCCGAACTTATAAAACACCGCTTGGTTGGGGAACTTTTTTTAATAGCGCCACTGGTATTTTTGGGCTTCCTTCCCAGGGATATCAAAACTCGGGTGTGATCGGCATCGTTTCAAGTGAAATCAGGGGAGAAAAGGCTGGATTATTAACCCCTTATCTAAAAACTTATTTTCTGCAAAATGAATATAAACCTCAAGAAAAGCTGAGTGTCCTGACTCGTGTTGCCTACCGCGAAACAGGGATTGGTAATGATTCATATATTTATTTAACTCTTGATGGCCATAAACTTGTGCATTTAATTTACACGAACTATTCTAACGAATATTCGGGTGAGATTTCAGCCAATTATTCACTGCACGCGAACCAAAGGCTCTCCGGTGGAATTGAATTTGAACGTGAAAATGTAGAAAAAGCAAACAGGCCAATGACCTTTAATAATCATGATGTATATCTTGTTGATGGAAGGGATTCATTAATTAATCTTCACGCAACTTTTTTACCTCGGAAATACGACATTCGAAAGAATTTGGGAAGCTATCTTCAATATGTTTTAAACACAAAACTTTTGGGTAAAACAAATTTTACAGCCGGCATTCGTTACGATTATAATAGTTATTATGGAAACAGACTAAGTCCCCGCGTAGCCATTATCAATCAGCCAAATGATAAATTAACATTCAAACTGCTTTATGGAACAGCATTTCGTGCACCTACCAACTTTGAAATTTATCAGAGCCCGCCTGATTTTCCTTTGGGAACTGAAAAGATACATACATACGAGGCAGACGCAATTTATTCATTTTCAAAAAAACTTCGACTACAGTTAAATTTATTTCGCAATGAACTTACCAATGTGATCGTAATTGGAAATCTTTCAGGCCTGAATCCAAACAAAAATCCGGGCGCTCAAACAATTAATGGCGTGGAAGCCAGCTTTGATTTTATTCCAGCAAGAAATATTACCGGCTTTGTAAATGTCACCTACCAGAACGCAAAAGGACAAAACTTTGTAACTAATTTTTCCGGCCCGCTACCCGGCGTAGCTAAGTTTAAAGGGAATGCCGGATTAACAGCCAAGGTTCAGGATCTTTTTATTGTTAGCCTTTCAGAAAATTGGGTGGGCACACGGCAGGTTCCTAAAACAGATCCTTATGGTCCGGTGGCTGGATATTTTCTCACAAACGTTGTCATCAGTACCAGGGAATTATTTAATAAAGGAATAACTGCCAGTATTCATATCCGAAACGTTTTCAATAAAAAATGGCTTGATCCCGGATTCCGAACGGCGGACGGATATTTATTTTCGACCGTACTTGAACAGCCGGGTATTAATGGATTATTTAAAATAGGAATTAAGTTATAAAAGACTAATTAACATTCAGGTTTAAAACTTGAATATAAACCGATTTGAATATGCTGTTTAAAAGATTTTTATTGATTGTGTTGATTAGTTCTGTTGCGGGGGCACTAACGGCACAAAATTCAATGCAGGAAGAGAACCTGAAGGCAGCGTTTATTTATAATTTTACTAAGTATGTTGACTGGGGCAGATACGGCCATGGAAGCAATTTTGTAATCGGCGTAGCAGGCGATTCACCCATTACAGAGTCTTTAAGTGAAATAGCAAACCAGAATACAGTAGATAGTAAAAGAATTTCAATCGTAACGATTAATAATGTTTCAGAAATCGGAGATTGTGACATCCTTTTTATTCCCAAAGACAGTCGATTTCCTTTAGATTATCTTTTGGCAAAAACTGTTCCCGGTGTTCTTACAATCAGTGAACAACCAGGATTTGCTGAGCAGGGAACCGCCTTTAATTTCGTCGTTAAAAGAAACCGGCTCAAATTTGAAGCGAATTTAAAATCGATTTCTTCAGCAGGTTTGAAAGCGGGATCACAGTTACTGAAACTGGCAATTATTGTTGATTAAAATAAAATTTGATACTTCTAAATGTTCAAACTTCGGGATTTATCCATACGTAACAAACTAATATTAATGCAGGTTTTTACCAGCGTTCTTGTGTTTGGTATTTTGTTCGGAGTTTTTATTATCACCGATGTAAATTCTTATAAGCAGCGCAAAGTTAATAGTATGATCAGCCTTGCCCAGGTAATTGGTACAAATAGCATTTCCTCCATCCAGTTTCAGGATCCGGAAGCTGCTAAAGAAATATTAGGAGAACTGCAAAGTGTGGCTCCGGAAATTATTCACGCGGGCATTATAGATAATCATGGACGTACTTTTGCAAGCTTTTCAAAAACTAAAACAGATAGTTTTAGAATTCCCGTT
>JBEPVG010000206.1:0-4619 GCA_041691175.1 Chitinophagaceae bacterium | reverse complement strand
ATTTGTCCCGGACTTGTTGAAGATGTAGCGAAGATTGCTGATCAATATAAAATGGTTTGGGTGCACGGATGTATGTCTCCATCAGAAATTATTCGTGCAGAAACTTTGGGCGCTAAAATGATCAAACTATTCCCGGGAAATATTTTAGGTCCAAAATTTATGAGTGCTATAAAAGCGTTGTTTCCGGATTTATTATTTATGCCAACAGGCGGCGTAGATTTAGATAAAGAAAATATTTCAGAATGGCTGAACGCCGGTGTCTGCGCTGTTGGTATGGGAAGTAAATTAATTAGCAAGCAATTGTTGGAGGAAAAAAATTACTTGAAAATTGAAGAGCTAACCCGGGAAGCAACCGATATTTTAAAATCACTTAGATAATTTTTTACAAACAAAAACTACCTATGCGGAATACACCTGATGCTGAAAAAACTGACAACAAACAGAAAGATTTTAGCACGCAAAATATTGGGAAATACCGTTGGACAATTTGTTCATTGATATTCTTTGCTACTACAATTAATTATCTCGACCGGCAGGTCATTAGTTTATTAAAATCAGTTTTATCCACAGAAATGCATTGGGATGATGGAGATTATGCAAACATCGAAATTGCCTTTCAGTTTTTTTACGCATTTGGTATGTTAGGCGCTGGCCGCATTATTGACAAGCTTGGAACTAAGATTGGCTATGCAGTTACAACAGGCTTATGGAGCGTGGCAGCCGTTTGTCATGCTTTCGCATCAAGTGTGTTTGGTTTTGTAGTAGTAAGGTCATTTTTGGGACTTACTGAATCTGGTAATTTTCCGTCAGCAATTAAAACGGTTGCAGAATGGTTTCCAAAAAAAGAACGGGCATTGGCAACAGGAATATTTAATTCAGGATCAAATGTAGGAGCGATTATTGCGCCCTTAACTGTCCCTTTCATTGCGGTCGCGTGGGGATGGAAATGGGCATTTATCCTTACGGGTTTTATCGGTTTTATTTGGCTGATTTTATGGTTTATTTTTTATGAAGTGCCCAGAAAACAAAAGCGACTTTCTGAAGAAGAATTTAATTATATCCATAGCGATAAAGATGAAACGGAGGAAAAAGAAATTGCCGGAGCAAAAATATCCTGGGGTAAATTATTGACTTACAAACAAACATGGGCATTTGCGATTGGCAAATTTCTTACCGATCCTGTTTGGTGGTTTTATTTATTCTGGTTGCCCGATTTTTTGGAAAGCCAATACCATCTTACTATTACTCAAATTGCAATTCCGGTCGCTGTTGTTTACATGCTTTCAACCATTGGAAGTGTTGGTGGAGGCTGGATTCCACTAAAAATGATTAAACAAGGCTCATCTGTTTTCAGAGCAAGAAAAATATCCATGCTAATATTTGCTGCGTTGGTAGTTCCGATTTTATTTGCGCAAATAGCTGGTAGTGCGAATATGTGGTTCGCCATCTTTATAATCGGTTTGGCTGCGGCTGCGCACCAGGCGTGGAGCGCGAACATTTTTACAACGGTGAGCGATATGTTTCCCAAAACCGCCACTGCATCAGTTACCGGGATTGGTGGAATGTTTGGCGGATTAGGCGGACTTTTGCTTACCCTGTTGGTTCAGAAAGATATGTTTGTTTATTATCGTTCTATCGGTGAAATAGAAACTGCGTATTACATCATGTTTGCAATTTGCGCAAGCGCTTATCTTATCGCTTGGGTAATTATGCAACTTTTAGTTCCGAAAATGAAACCCCTGGATTTATAATTCCGGGTTAGAAAATAATTCGAGCTGAACAGTAAAGAAACAAATAATCGTCATTCCCGATTTGCATAATAAACTTCTCAAATAAAACTCCATATAACGTAGATGTACAAACGAAAATATTCCACAAGTAACAATCCTAAAAATAAATTGGCAAAGTGTTAAACAGCATTTAAAATGCACATACATTTTTCCAAACTTTTTTCCCAATCCGGAATTGAGATTTGAAGAGCCTGCTTAATTTTTGAAGTATCTAAAACGGAGTACTGTGGCCGTTCTGCAGCAGTTTTATAAGAAGAGGTTGGAATAGGATTAATCATACAGCTACTATTTATCAGCAACTTTATTTCTTCAGCAAATTGATACCATGAAATAATCCCTTCATTGCAATAATTAAAAATTCCCGAGAACTGTTTTCCTTGTTTTGAAGCTTCAATGAACTCCATAATTGTCGAAGCAAGATCGGCTGCATAAGTCGGCGAACCGTATTGGTCGGCTACTACATTTATCTCGCTTTTTTCTTTGAATAAATGAAGCATCGTCTTTACAAAATTGTTACCGAAAGATGAATAGACCCATGATGTGCGGAGGATTATAGTGTCAGGGTATTTTTCCAACGCGATCTCCTCTCCTTTCAATTTCGACTGCCCATAAATATTAACCGGCCCGGTTTTATTTCCTTCTTTTAAAGGAATATTTGCGCTGCCTTCATACACATAATCTGTCGAAATATGAATGAGTTTGGTTCGATGAACGCTACAAATATTTGCCAGAATTCCTACAGCATCTGCATTAATTAAAAAAGCTTTTTCCTTCTCCATTTCAGCTTTGTCAACCGCTGTGTAAGCTGCACAATTGATGCAGTAATCAATTTTATTTTTGTCAAAAAAAGATGCAACAGCCTCTGTATTTTCGATGGGTAATTCTTCTTTTGTAGTAAAAAAGAATTTGTGTTGCGGATATCCGAAAGAGATAACTTTTATTTCATTTGCAAGTTGTCCGTTTGCGCCTGTTACCAATATTTTCGGCATTTTAATATTGTTTCATTTTAGAAATGTAGTAAACAAACAAACAATGCGAATTTCCATTTTAGCTTTTAAAAACAAAACCATAATCCGTATTTTCTAATAAATCGTAATGCCTGTCTTTTTCTGAAACAGTGATTTTATCAGCAGGAATTTGCCAGTCAATCTGTAAAGCCGGATCATTCCATGAAATACCGCCTTCACTTTCTTTATGATAAAACCCATCACATTTATAAAACACTTCTGCAGTTTCGCTGATGACGGAATATCCATGCGCAAAGCCTTTCGGAACTAAAAGCTGCTTTTTATTTTCTGATGAAAGTAAAATCGTGTATGCATGACCGTGAGTTGGAGAATTTTTTCTGAGGTCAACGGCCACATCAATTATTTTACCACTTAAAACACGAATTAATTTGGTTTGTGCAAAAGGATTTTTTTGAAAATGCAATCCGCGTACCACGCCAAACGAAGACCGGGCTTGATTATCCTGAACAAAGTGTATTCCGACTCCTTCTTCTGAAAAAAGCTTCTGATTATAACTTTCAAAAAAATAACCGCGGTTATCTTCGAAAACTTTTGGTTCAAAAACGAGTAATCCCGGAAACTGAGTTTTAATAAATGGCATTCAGAAATATTTGAAAAAGATAGCTTTTATTTTTGCGAATATAAATCTTTAAAATATTCAATCGTCTTTATCAGCCCGGTTTGAAACTTTGTTGTAGGCTGATAACTCAGTAAACTTTTGGCCAAAGAAATGTCTGCAAGTGAATTACGAATATCACCTTCACGTGGTTCGCGATGAAAAGCTTCTATATCGCTTTGCAAGTATTCTTTGATAGAATTGTATAAAAAATTGACAGAATAATTTTCTCCAACCGCAACATTATATACTTTATTTTTTACTTCTTCATTCGTTGAGAGCATGCCTTTAACATTGATCTGCACCGCGTTTTCGACAAATGTAAAATCTCTTGTTTGTTCGCCATCACCATTGATAAACGCAGAAGTATGATTCATAATCGCTTTTACAAAAAGCGGAATCACCGCCGCATAAGGGCCGTCCGGATCCTGTCGAGGGCCGAAAATATTAAAATATCGAAAGCCTAAAACAGGAATATGATAAGCCCTTGAAAATACATCCGCATACAATTCATCCGCTCTTTTACTTACCGCATAAGGCGACAAACAATTACCGATCCGGTCTTCTTTTTTAGGCAACGTTGGTTCATCTCCATACACGGAGGAAGAAGATGCGTAAACAAATTGTTTTACATTATTTTCAACAGCACTTTTCAAAATATTTACAAATCCACCAACATTTACATCATTTGTGTTTGACGGATCCTTAATAGAACGAGGCACGGAACCTAACGCTGCCTGATGACTAACGTAATCAATTCCTTCACACACTTTTCTGCAGTTCTCTATATTTCTGATGTCCCCTTCGACAAACTCAAAACCATCATAACCGCTTAATACGTCAAGGTTTGATTGAAATCCATTTGCAAAATTATCAATCACCCTGACTTTCCTTGCACCATTCTTTAATAAGTATTCAGCAATATGACTTCCGATGAAACCAGCGCCCCCACTCACTAAGAATGAAAGTTTATTCAAATCCTGGTCGTGAAATTTATTTTCCAATTTATTTATTTTTTAAAGACTCCAATAGGCGCGACTCGAAATTTTTCCTCGGTAACTGCCTTTTAAATCTGCAACTATTCCATAAGATTTTGTGATATCCGCAAACGCGTTATCATCCATACCTAAATATGCGCTATGAGGTACGGCAACAATTACTGCATCATAGTCGTTATCAAGTTCTGTGGTTAATTCAAAACCATAT
>JBEPVG010000205.1:0-4633 GCA_041691175.1 Chitinophagaceae bacterium | reverse complement strand
GCCACATACTTTATCTGTTATTACAGAGGATGAATGGAACCATGCTTACCCGCGCAGCAAAGCCGCCTTCCCATTACCTTATTTAAAAGAAAATAAATTCTGGCCTGCGGTAAGTAGAGTAAATAATACTTATGGAGACAGGAATTTGATTTGTACTTGTGAGCCGGTTGAGAGTTATATAGAAGTGGAGAAGTAATGCATTCTTATCAACCGGAAAATAAAAATTATATTTTCATGGCTTTTTAAAATACTGAAGGATTGTTTTTTGATAGAATATTTTAATCTTATCAGAAAGTGCTTTCCTTATTATTGAATAATTCAGATCGCCTTTAAGATCATGTTTTAGATATTTATCCTTTTTGTAATTATACAGATATTCTGTTTTATTATCTGCAATATTAAATCCTAAAACATACATGCTATCCACCACCTGGTAAAGGAAATCATTGATCCGGTTAAAGACCTCTTTGTTTCCCGCATCTTTATCCCGATTTAGTAAATCCATACCATAGCTCAAAGCGGTATCGCTATACCCTGCCACATCAAGAATGGTACCTAATACATCAAATTGGCTTACCAGAGAATTGTCTTTTATTTCCCTATTTACTGAAGGATCATAAACTATAATCGGAATCCTGAATTCCTCCATGCTACTTACGGGAAATAGAAATTCATCCGGAGATTGCCAGTGATCTGCACAAAAAATAAAAACCGTATTACCAAACCAATGCTCATTCTTAGAGCTATTAAAAAACTTGTGAAGGCAACTATCGTAATATTGCATACTTTTCATAGCGGGTGTATAATTTTTAGGAAATTTTACATGGTAATCCTCAGGCAGAGTATAAGCATAATGGGTAGAAGTATTATAATTTACAGCGAAAAAAGGCTCATGAGAATCATCAATTTTTTGATGCATAAAATCCAAAACATATTCATCATAGATACCCATGGGGCCGTAAGGTAATTTTTTATATCTGGGTATATCCCTGTCACAATAATACTTATCAAATCCAAGCCAGTAAATGCATTTGGCAAATCCAAAATTATCATAAGTATCACCAATACAAAAATAAGAAGAATACCCCCTGCTTTTCAAAGCAGTGCCAACGGCAGTTTTTGGTAAATTAATAAAAGAAGAATGGTAAATGGGAATATCAGTAATGGTTGGCAATCCGACCAGGATACTTACAATACCCTTGTTTGATACACGATCATAACTATATGCATTTGAAAAAAAAGTACTGTAATGTAGTAACGAATCAAAGAATGGCATCTTTACCTTAAACTGAAAAGAGGAATCAAAAAAGCTTTTCGGAATACTTTCCATTATAAAAAGCACGATATTTTTTGGAGAAGGCTTATTTCGCGGTGAAAATATCTTTTTTATTTGCAAAGCAGAGTCACAATAGGCAGCAGAAAAATAATTTTTGTCCAAAAGAGAATGATTATTCCTATATAAAGAATACAAGAAAGTGTGCATAGAATTCTGTACTACATTTAATTCATTAGTATTCAAATCAACTAATGGGTAGGTAGGAACTAATTTCCTGGTTAAATGAAAGTTGGAAATTATCAAGGCAATTACAATGAATGCTGAAATAATGAAGATTCTTTTATAACCATCTTTTTTCATTAAAGAAGAATAAAAAAGATTCTGCAATTTCCAGATCATGATTATAATAAATAATAAAAGCAACAGGCATCCGGCAATAAGTAAAATATTAATATCCGCCAGTTTTTCCACTGGATGATCTGTTACATAAAGAAGATCAAGATTGGCTCTTTGAAAATGAAACCTGAAATAAAAAATATCAATTGTATTCAACACAATCATTAGTGTGTTCAGCGTACAAAAAATTATTCTTATAATAATTGAGGTAATTATTCCCGGGATTTTTTTTGTAACTATAAGAAGAAATAAAAATGGCGCATTAATTATGAGTATAGTCAAGAGGTCATAAGTTAAAGACCATAATGCAATTTTATATCCCTCATTATGATCCCCAGCCATGACCAGTGAGTAATTATTGTAATAAAAAAAGATCTTTAATATAGTATTGAATAGCAGAAGGATCAGGATAAAGGAAAGAAAAGGATTTTTTTTAAATCGTAGCTTTAAAAAGTTATCTATAGAAATTTTCGCCTTCATTAAATTTCGAAAATGCTTTGGTTAACCATTTTCAAATATAAGAATTTAGATTTGGGAGAATACTAACCAACCGTTATATTCATTATTGCCCACAAAGCAATGACTGAAATAAATATCCATAAAATAATTCCCTGCAACAATGGTTTTATTCCTACAGCTTTTAAAACAGATACGGATAAGCCAGCGCCGATAAGGAACAAAGTAACCGTTAACGCGGTTTTTGCAAGTTCAACTATTTTTTCAGAAATAAAATGTATGGCGGGAATGTAAGTATTGATGATCATGGCTACAATAAATAATCCAATAAAATAAGGGATTTTAATTTTCTGTTTTCCTGTCTTAAAAATAAGTGTTGTTAATAATGCAACCGGGATGATCCATAATGCCCGCGCGAGTTTCACCGTTGTTGCAACCTGCAAAGCCTCTGCGCCATATTTGTTTGCCGCGCCAACAACAGAGCTTGTATCATGAATGGCAATCGCGCTCCATAAACCAAATTGCATTTGTGATAAATTCAATTGATGGCCAATGAATGGAAATAAAAATAAAGCAACAGAATTTAAAATAAATATGGTTCCTAATGCCACTGAAATTTGTTTTTCTTCTGCTTTTATTAATGGACTGATTGCTGCAATTGCGCTACCGCCGCATATTGCAGTGCCACAGCAAATAAGGTGAGAAGTTTTCTTTTCTATTTTTAATAATCTACCTAATAATAATCCTAAGGAAAGTGTGCCTAAAATTGAAGCTACTGTAAAAAGAATTCCTTCCTTTCCCGAATGAACTGCGCTCTGTACATTCATCCCAAATCCTAAGCCAACAACTGATAATTTTAATAAAAACGATGTCGCTTTATGATTCAAATGCAAAAACGGATGTCCGATAAATTGCGTAATTCCAAAACCAATCAACAAGGCAACCGGTGGCGAAACAAAGGATGTAAAACAAAATAGCAGCGCAATTCCAAAGATAATTTCTCTTGTGGTAATATTTTTATCCAGAAAAGTTTTGAACTTATTCTGAATCGGAATAACAGTGATCTTTTCCATTGAAATACTTTTTAATTGAATGATTCAACATGCAAAAACGTGTTGTTTGATGAATGCAAATTTCATCCGTAAATAATAGAAAGAGAAATTGTTATTAGTGATTCGCAATTACCTGAAGTTATGACGGGCAAACTCCATAAACAGATTCGGTAATGATTCTGATTCTCCGTGAAGTTGGATGAAGTAGAAATATCGTTCAATATCCATTCCTTTTATATCAACTATATGGAATTCATTTTTTTTCAGCTCATTTAAAATAGAATGAATGGAAAGAAAAGCCATGCAATCGGAATGCATTAAATATGACTTCATGCTTTCTGTACTGGCCAGTTGCATTTCAATTTTTAATTCACGCATTTTAATTCCAAAACTTTTTAAAACATGCGCAATTACTTCCAATGTTCCCGACCCAGGCTCGCGCAACAACAGGGGAATATTTTTTAATTCGGCGGGTTTAATGATTTCTTTTTTTGCAAATAAATTTTTATTTGATGAAACCAATACGATCTCATCTTTTATAAATTCAGAATATTTTATAGAAGTGTTTTTTGAGCGTCCTTCAATAATGCCCAAATCAATTTCATTATTCTTCAAAGCATTTTCTATATGTTCGGTATTATTAGTTGTAAGGATTATTTGTACATCCGAAAATTTTTTGTGGAAGGCAGCGAGAACCGGCGGTAACACATACTGGGCAACAGTTGTACTTGCGCCCAATCTCAATTTGCCCTTGTGCTTTTGTGCAAATGTGTTCATTTCAAATTCGAGATTTCGGTAAAAAGAAAACAATTGTTCTATGTGCTGAAACAAAATTTCACCTGCAGGAGTCAGCTTTATTCCTGAATTATTTCTATCAAAAAGTTTTACTTTAAAATGATTTTCGAGTTCGTGAATATGTTTTGAAACAGCGGGTTGAGTGATGTATAATTCACCGGCGGCTTTGGTAAAATTGAGCCGTTTGGCCACGGTTTGAAAAACTTTTAATCGAAAATCGAACATGCTGTGAAGATAAACTGTTCTAAAAATAAATGCTTTGGGTTATTTTGGAATAAATTTAGTAAAAAGAAAAATCTCTTTTATTTGTTCGTTTACTGCTAATTAAGAAAAATTAAAAGGGCTGGGAATTTTAGGTATACGCGATTTCGAAGATGATGAAAAGTTGAGAAGAAAAAATATTTCATAATAATTGAGAATTCATCAAGGGAAAAGCAAAACAAAAAAAACCGGCTTATACCGGTTTTCTTTTTTTTCGTTCTAAAATTTTATTTTCCGACTACTTTATAAGTCACAGAACCATTAACGGATTCTTCCTGAAGATAAACATTGTCGGGCGTTTCATATAATTGCTGTCCATTTACAGTTACGATCTTTGAACCTTCGGGTAGTTGATTAATTGTATCTCCGATTTCATATGATTCTGGGATAGGATTTT
>JBEPVG010000204.1:0-4645 GCA_041691175.1 Chitinophagaceae bacterium | reverse complement strand
GCATGCGCAATGTCGCAAACATGAATATAGTCGCGGATACACGAGCCGTCTCTGGTATCATAATCATCACCATAGACAATCATTTCTTTTATTTTTCCAACCGCTGTTTGCGTAATTGCCGGCACCAGGTTTTCAGGTTTTCCCAAAGGTAATTCTCCGATCAGGGTGGAAGGATGCGCTCCTACAGGATTAAAATATCTTAATAAAATGCTTTGAAATGCTCCGGTTTTTGTTGCGCCTATTACAATCTCTTCGCCCATTTGTTTGGTGGCTCCATAAGGAGATTCCGCAGGTTTCATGGGCGAATCTTCAGTAACGGGAGTTTTATCCGGACTTCCATAAACAGTGCAGGATGAAGAGAAAATAAAATGCGGAACCTTGAATTCTTTGGCGCACTTTAAAATATTAATGAGAGAAAATAAATTGTTTCTATAGTACATTAATGGTTTATTTACCGATTCACCAACGGCTTTAAAGGCGGCAAAATGAATGATGCCTTTGATGTCGGTATTTTCCTGGAAAACTGCGTAGGTTTCATCAAAATTGGTTAGGTCAACTTTGTAATTTTTTACAGTAATTCCGGTAATCTCTTTAATCCCATTTAACAAAGTTGTTGTTGATCGGGAATTGTTATCAATAGAAACCGGGTGAAATCCATTTTCAATCAGATCAACAATTGTATGCGCTCCAATGTAGCCACAGCCACCGGTTACTAATATTTTATTCATAATACAAAGTAAGATAAAATTGGTTAGAAAAGGTGGTGGCGATTTTAATTAATTTTAGGTCAATATATGAACGATAAAATAAACTAAAGCTGCTATAGCTGCACTCACCGGAACGGTAAGAATCCATGCCCAAACTAAATTGATGGTAACTCCCCATCGCACTGCTGACAGGCGTTTGGTAGCTCCAACTCCTACAATTGCTCCTGTAAGCGTATGAGTGGTACTAACCGGAATTCCAAAAAAAATGGTAAGGAAAATGGTGAAAGCTCCGGAAGTTTCCGCACAGAAACCTTCGAGCGGATTTACTTTTGTAATTCGTGTTCCCATTGTTTTTACAATACGCCAGCCGCCAGTCATTGTTCCCAGGGCAATAGCGGTATAACAGGAGAGCGGCAGCCATTCCGGCATGGCCATTTGTGCAATGCTAATTGTAGCTCCATGTATACTTTTTTCATAAAACCAGATTGCAGTCAATATTAATCCCATTGTCTTCTGTGAATCTCCCCCACCGTGTGCAAGGCTAAGTGCAGCGGAAGATAGCAACTGAAGATGACGGAACCATTTTTCTGCTTTTGCAGGGCGCGATCGCTTGGCAACATTTACCGTAATCACTGTTATTAAAAAACCTAATAATAATCCAATGATTGGAGCGAGTATCATAAATATTAAGGCAATATATACCGGATGCGTATTTACTCCCGCTAATCCTCCCGCTGCAATCGCAGCACCCGCCAGCCCACCAATAAGTGTGTGGGAGGAACTGGATGGAATGCCGTAATACCAGGTAAAAAGATTCCAGGTAATGGCCGCAATGGTTGCAGCAACAATCGTTTTAAAGTTGATAATGTTTTCAGACATGATGTTGGCTATCGTTTCCGCAACTTTGTGTTCTCTGAAAACAAAAAACGCAATAAAATTAAAAGCGGCTGCCCATAAAACCGCCTGAAAAGGAGTGAGAACTTTTGTGGAAACGATGGTGGCTATTGAATTTGCGGCATCATGAAATCCATTTATATAATCAAATATCAGCGCAAGAACAATAATGACGATTAGGAAAACAAACATAATTTACTTTTAAAAAGGTGCTGGCAGCAAAAAGCTGGACGGCGCCTTCCGCCGCGGACAGTAAGCCTTTAAGCATATTTTATAATGATGGATTCAATCACATTCGCCGCGTCTTCACATTTATCCGTCACGATTTCCATCACCTGGTAGATCTCTCTTTTTTTAATCACTTCTTTTGCGTCAGGTTCATGTTCAAAAAGCTGTTCAATACTGTAATCAAACACATCGTCTGCCTGGTTCTCAATACTATTAATAGCTACCATCGCATCGGTAATCTTTCTGAGATTTTTCATATCTCTTAATTCAATTACTGCTTTACGAACTTCACTGCAACTGCTTAAAATCAAATCAGCCATTTTATGAAAGGTGGTATCATTTGGATTTACCTTATAAAAATTGATTTTTTTTGCGGCCGAATATATATAGTCGCAAATATCATCGAGCGCAGTGGCGAGGTAATGAATGTCTTCGCGATCAAAAGGTGTAATAAAATTTCGGCCTAATTCTGTAAATATGCGGTGCGTATTGTCGTCATTTATGTGCTCTAAATCTTCGATTTGTTTAATTAAAATTTCCCTTTTTGAAAAATCGGGTTCATGAACTTCTTCCTTCAGTTTTTCAGCCATTTGAACAACGGTTTCAGAAACACTTTCAAATAACTGGAAAAAGACTTTATCCTTTGGAAGAAAAAACTTTAAAATAGAATTACCCATATTTGCGTTTGTGCAAAAATAGAATTCTCTTTCATTTAAAACGAACGTTTTACAGTTGGTAATAATTTCTTAACATGGGTTTCCTGTAAAAGTTATTTTTTAGTGCTTTTATCCCTTGTTTTTAAACAGAATTGATTCAACATTGGTTATTTTTGAAAAATCTGACTTAACTAAAAATGACCTTAAAATCCGTCTTCAAACAAAATCAAATTTTTTTTACCGGATATTTTCTGCTGCTAATCATCGCCATTTTTGTATGGATATTTTATTCAAAACCTGAAGGATTTATTTTATTAAATCCTTATCATTCCAAATTTTTAAACGTTTTTTTTATTGGAATTACTTTAATTGGAGATGGGATATTTTCCGTTTTGTTGTCCATTATTTTATTTTTTTTCAATAAAAGATTTCTGGCTTTGATGGTATTCAGCAGCTTTGCTATTTCTGGAATTGTAACGCAGGTTTTTAAATTTTTTATCTCCGAAGCACGGCCGGGATTATTTCTTGCCCAAACCAATTATCCTTATTTTATCGAGCACGTCACTTTACACAATTTTCATTCTTTTCCTTCTGGTCATTCTACCTCCGCATTTGCGCTGGTGGCTATTTTGAGCTTTGCAATAAAAAATAAAAATTATTCCATTCTTTTACTTGTAATGGGAGCACTGGTGGGCTACAGCCGCCTTTATTTGGGCCAGCATTTTATCTCAGACGTAGCAGTTGGAAGTATTATTGGCGTTCTTTTTTCTATTATTTGTTGGGTGTATTTTGAAAAATATTTTAAAAGAATTTCACTTAATAAGAAGAAACCATCCAGGTAATTTCTCTAAAAAGTTACATAGTTTGGAATACTGAAACAGTAAACAAACAAATAATAAAGATTCTTATTCTCTTTAAAATCAGTTATAAAAAAAATACTTGCAGAAATTATTTTCTGCAAGTATCTAAATAAATCGTCGCATTTTTATTGATACATTCCGTTCAAAACATCTTTCAATTGCTGTACAGAAGTAGATGAACTTTCGGTATTAGAAAATAAAATTTTTGAATCTTCGTCGTTTCCATAAAATTCCTCATTGGCTTTTTGATCAACTGAAATGGCGGAACCGCCCAGGCTTATTCCAGCAAATAATCCTTTACTTCTTGAATAAGAATAAACTTCTGCCTCAAGTTTGTAATCTGTACTTGCGGAAGAGTTCCGTCCTACAGGACCTGCTGTTACAGAGATGTCGCCTCCAAGCGTAAAACTTCCTTTGCCAATATTTTGCAATGTCTCCCTGCTTTTAAAAATCAAAACCAAATCTATTGATTGGATTCCGGCCTGGAAACCAACGCTACCGCCGGTTATGGTTACAAATACCGGATTACTCCAGGTGCCATCTTCTAATTTTACCATCGCGATTCCTTTTCCTCTTTTGCCACCTACAACAAAACCAGCATTGATCAGCTTGGGAACTACGATGATTCCCTCTGTAACTTTTAAAAGATCCTGTGGAATGGTTTCTTTCATTTGACTAAAATCTTTTAAAACTTTTGCACTTGCGTCTATTTTATCCTGTTCTTTATCCTGGCTTTTTGCGGTAGAAAAGGAGAAACACATAAAAGTGATTGCAACGAGAAAGCCGGTAAATTTTGAAATTTTCATAAATGATTTTTTACTATTTTAATTAATTATAATTCTATGGTACAAGATTAATGCCTGTTATGAATTGAAATAATCTGAGTCTTTAAACAAACAAATAATCTAAATTCTTATTTTCCTTTATTCAACCTTTACCCTCACCCCTTCACTATGCGCCGTAAATTCTGGTGCATACATAGATTGAATAGTTGTAATTCCGTTGCTGAAATTACCGGCATGCGTTACAAACATTGGGTATTCAAAAACATAGGTCCCTTTGTTTAAATATCCGAAGAAGAAATTGGTGCTTACATCTTTTGTGCTTTCGTAATAACCCAAACCGTCCTGGAATTTATATTGGCTGATCACATTAGTGGGCTCCATGCAGGATGCGCGCATATCCTTCATGTGAACGTATTCCATGTCACGATCTACACGCAGTTCGATGCGCGTTTTTATCTTATCTCCGATTTGTAATTTATCACCATTATTTACAGGAATCAGACTGTCTCTTATAC
>JBEPVG010000203.1:0-4717 GCA_041691175.1 Chitinophagaceae bacterium | reverse complement strand
CATTCCTGATTATATTACCAACGGCGAAAATGGGTTCTTAATTGAAAATTATCGTGACGAAAATAAAATAATCGAAGAAGGAATATTAATCCTTGCTACTCTTTCAAACAATAAAACTTTATTAGAAGAAGTTGGTAAAAAAAGTCGTTTGTATGTCGAAAAACATTTCAGTGGAAAAGCGTTTTGTGAGAATTATGGGAACGTTTTATTTGGGTAAATGATTTAGATTTTTTTCATTTTGTTGATCACTTGGAAAAATTCCCGAACCGAAAACATTACTTTTACGATTGAGCATAATTTAAAAAAATGAAGCCTGCAATTAGTGTGATCATACCCTGTTATAACGACGGAATTTATCTTAAAGAAACAATCGCAAAACTTAAACTGCAAACTTTCAATGATTTTGAGATTATAATTATTGATGATGGTTCAACAGATCTATATACACTGACGGTTTTTGATGAAATAAAAGAACAGGAATTAATAGTTTACCATAAGGCCAACGGTCGCATGGCAGCCGCCAGAAATTACGGCATCGAAAGAGCCAAAGCCGATATAATTGTGGCCCTGGATGCCGATGATTATTTTGAAAAAACTTTTTTTGAAAAAGCATTCAATGTTTTAAATCGAGAAAAAAATGTTGCCGTGGTGTCTTCTTATATTAAAAGCTTTGAATTAAATAATAACCTGTTTAAAGCCAGAGGCGGAACCGTTAATAATTTTTTATTTTCGAACCAATGTGTGGCCTGTGCGATGTTTAGAAAATCTGTATGGCTTGAGGTTGGGAAATTTGACGTACAAATGAAATTAGGCTTTGAGGATTGGGAATTTTACATCAGGGTTACGGAGAAAGGTTACCTTATTAAAATCATTCCAGAGATATTATTCTTTTATCGTCAAACCGAAAAATCAACTTTGAAGAATGACTCAATGCCAAACCAGAAAGAGATATTGGAGTATATGATTAATAAACACAGCAGCCTTTACAAAGAAAAATTGGTTGAGTTGATTATGAGCAAACAGGTATTATATACGGAGTCGCGGATCTCCTGGCAAAATATTTTGAAGATGATAAAAAACAGGCTCATCGGGAAATATAAATAGCTTCAGACGTATTTTTGCCTGTTCAACATCAAAGTTTTAAACATGAGTATTTTGGAGAACACACCTGCTCGTAATGTTTTGTAACTATACTTTTTTTGTGCATTAATAATGTCTTTTATTGGCGTAATTATTTCATCCCGATGTACGCCAGTCCTAATAATATCCTCTACTGATTTCACTTTATGATTCCTGATTAATCTCCAGAAATAATCGAAAACCCACATTTTTTTAAAAACATTTGTTGGCCTTTTTTGAGCATATAAAATATTTTCTCTGAGCATCACCTCCGGGTTTTCATAACAGAAAACGGTAGTTTGTTCAGGATGCATTCCAATCGTAACAAGATGCTCATCCAGGTAAAAAGTTTTGAATCCATTCTCAATTGTTCGTACAGAATAATCTACATCAACCAACCAAATGAAACGCTCATCATATCTGGTCGTTACATCTTTGGTTATCATAACATTGCTTGGCGGCCCGATTACATACATGTTCACTAAATAATCTATATTCTTTTTTAAGTTATTTGCAATTCGCTTATTTCTTTTAAAACCCGCCAACGTTTCTCCATTATCGTAGAGTGGTGTATTACGTGAAAAGACAAATTGAACAGTTTTGTTTTCTTTGAATGCGTTTAAATAGCTATTTACAGAAGTTGTTTTCGCAAAAAAATCATCCTGGTGCATCAGCATGATGTAATCGCCTAAAGCCTGATCCAGCGCAAAGTTCCAATTCTTTGGAGTTTTTAGGGAAGGCTGATTTTTAAAATAACGAATTGATAATTTATCATCATATTGTTTGCATAAATTTTCAATTTCATTATGTGGAGAATCGTCAGAGACAATCACTTCAATCATCTTATAATCCTGCATTACAATAGAATCCAAAAGACGTTTTACATATTTCTCCTGGTCGTAAACAGGAATACAAATAGAAACCAAAGGATTATTTATTTCCATTTTTAAAAGCAAAAATATTTAATTGAACATCATAAGTATTCAGAACTTTTTTGTCATAAAAAGGCCGCGGATAAACATTGGCTGCTTCTTTAATATACCATTGAAAATTCTCTTCTGTCAAAATATTCAAAATGGAATTTAATTTATTCATCTCATTGTAATAACCATGATACTCCACAAACATTTTTTCTACATTGGACAAATTATTTTTTATATCCAGCATCACTTCATACTCCGCTCCTTCTATATCTATTTTTAAAAAATCAACTTTCTGTTCCAAAAAATCTTTTAGCCGGATTGCAGGAATTTTTACAAGTTTTCCATTTGTTCCAAGCGGACGCACAGAACTCGCCATGCTGTTGGATTCATAAAATTCTATGTAATCATTATTTGTCCAGACTGCCTTTTGGTACAATTCAATATCCTTATATTTCCATGATTCAATATTCTCTTTAGCCAGCTTGAAATTTTTCGAATCCGGTTCAAAAACAATGATTTTAGCATGAGGATATTGTAATTTAAAAAACAGCGCACTAATGCCAATGTAACCACCGCAATCTAAAATTAATGGTACATCATTCGTGGTTTTAAACAGATAAATTTCTTCTACAAAAATTTCTTTGATCGCATGAAGAAATGATAGTGGATCGGTGAACGCAACTTTTATTTCCGGGTTGTATTTATGAAAATATTTTTTATTTGCAGAGGCATGCTTGTAAAATTTTTCATCAAACCAACTGATATTAAATTTGGTATACTTTGGCGTTAATCCATTCTTTGCTTTTTTAAAAACGCTCTTTAAAATTTCACCAGGCATATTAAAGATTTGAAGGTTGAAGAAATCCAATCCCAATGAGTTTCAAAAATAATTGCAACCCTTTCTTTTTATTCTCATCAAGATCAAAACTGATAAAATCTTTGTAATAATGATTGAGGTCAAAAACTGTAAAAGGATTTTCCTCCACTACTTTATCCAAATTATTTAATCCCCATTTATTTGCTATATTAAAATGTTTTATAAATGGTTCATCCAATTTTTTATTACTTACCCATGCTGCATATACAAATGGCAAAACTGTAAATCCTTGCCATGCTGCACCAAGATCAAAAATATAAGGCGAAATTTTTCTTTGAATTAAAGCCCTGTCACCGATTACAAGACCCGCAGTAGTTCCTGAAATTTTGGATTGATAGTTACCAGATGTATTTTCAAACACCACTTGTAACTTCCAATATTCTTTGATCAATAGTTTCAAAAGTGCTACTGAAGTTCGACTTTGATAATCCAATAAAACCGTTTCAATTTCACTCATTGGAACTTCGCTAAAAAGGGCTACACTCGCTACGTCACCTACGCTTCCAATGCAATAATCGGAAATAATATAATGCTCCTTCATTTCAGGAATGATCGCCACCGGAACTAATCCTAAATCAATTTCATCTTTTAATAACATCGAAGCGATTTTAGAAGGATAATCAATTATAAGATCAACTTCTTCTTTCATCATTCCCTTTTCAAAACCATATATCAGAGGTTTTGTATTTAGATAACTTACTGCGCCTATTCTTTTTTTCTGCAATTTTTAATTTTTGTTTGCAAAGGAAATACATTTCTAACGCAAATAAATATTTCTGGAACAAATATAAAATGGCCAAGTCCTGTTTTTAGTTATTGCACTTAAAACAGGACTTAGCCAGATTACAATTTCTTCAAAGTCTATTTACTTATCCAACTATTATTATCTTCATTTACATCCGGGAATACGTGCTCCGGATCAATGGTTACAGATTTTAATTTTTCTTTTGTATTCAATTTTTGAACCCAGGTATTTCCATTTTGCCAAACTTCTACGGGTACTTTTAATGTATCTGATTTTCCGCTTTCTGTTTCGTATTGAATATAAATTGGCATTGCCATTTTGCCCATGTTTACCACCGTTAACAGTGCGCCCTTTGCAGCATCGCCATCTACATATTTTACGTCAGTAATGGCCTGATCAAGTTGGTAATTTTCGATAAATATTTCTTTCCAAAACCAGCCAAGATCTTCGCCGGCAGCGTTTTCTATCGTTCTGAAAAAGTCCCACGGAGTTGGATGTTTGTAAGCCCATCTTTCAATATACATTCGAAAAGCATAATCAAATCTTTGTTCACCCAAAATATTGTTTCTCAAAAGACCAAGAGCGTAACCGGGTTTGTAATAGAGTGCTGCTCCAATATTTCTTTCTTGAAGAGCGTCTGGCTCGCTCATTACTGTTTCACTATTTGTGCCAAATAATCTTTTGTATTGAGAGCCATCATTTGAACGTTTGCGTACGTATTCGCCATTATTAAAGTTCTGGGTAGAAATTCCGTTGATAAACGTATTAAATCCTTCGTCCATCCAGCCGTATTTTCTTTCGTTGCTTCCAACGATCATCGGAAACCAGGTATGACCGAATTCGTGATCGGTAACGCCCCAAAGGCTGGCTCCTTTTGACTTTGAGTTGCAAAATACAATCCCCGGATATTCCATCCCATTTATATTACAGGCTACATTGGTTGCATTGTCATAAGGAAATTCAAACCATCTTTTGGAATATCCCTCGATACAGGCTTTGGTATATTCTGTAGATCGTTCCCATGCATTATTTCCATTCGATTCTACCGGATAA
>JBEPVG010000202.1:0-4728 GCA_041691175.1 Chitinophagaceae bacterium | reverse complement strand
ATACATAACCGTTATGTTTATTTTTTTTAATTAAATTTTGTGAAAGAAATGATGAATCCATGGGAATTGTTTTGTTGAATTTTTTGAATAAACTGGAAAAATTTAACGGATTTTCCTGGAAGCTTTTGGCAAATATTTCGATATTAAAATAATAGTTTTGTGTGGCAATGCAGGATATAGAACCTTACGATAGCTGGCTTCATTTATATACTTCCGAAACGGATGTACGCTCGCCTTTTTATGGGCGGCAATATGATTTTCAATTTTCAAATACTATTTACAATTATTATATTCATCCTTTCTGGGATGATTTTGGAAGCAGCACTTTGTATCTGAAAGTTTTGATGGTCGATTATGAAGAGGAATATATGATCATTGAATTAATAGGAGAGTGGAACGATGCGATTGAAAATGATGTGATGTGTTTGAAGCGCGATGTGATTGATGAATTTATTCGACAGGGAATCAGAAAATTTATTTTGATAACAGAAAATGTACTCAATTTTCACAGCAGTGATGATTGTTATTATGAAGAATGGTATGAGGATATAGAAGAAAAAAATGGATGGATTGTTTCTTTAAATATGCCTTCTCAAACACAGCACGATTTTGTAAAAGCGCGCCTCAATAATTATGTTGAAATGCTTTTTCTACCTGCCTGGCGCACGATGAAGCCTGATGTACTTTTCAACCAGGTGGATAATATTTTATTAAGAAGATTGGATTAGTTATTTAAAATCAAAGTCAGAAAATACTTTTCTTTTTTTTGCAGTTTAATAAAATGTACGAACAGAAAATTTCAAGTTCCTGTAGTACATTTGCCTATCTGAAATTTTATTAACTCTCTCATTTATGACCTGGAAACAGACATTCACATCTTCAATAGGCAAAAAAATATTGATGGCCTTAACCGGATTTTTTCTCATCATTTATCTGGTTGTTCATGCAGGTATTAACGCTTTGATTTTTTATAATGATGGCGGACAAACATTTAATTCAGTTGCATCTTTTATGCTGCACAATTATTTTATCAGGTTTCTTGAAATAGGACTTTTTGCTGTTTTCATTTTGCATATTATTCAGGGCCTTCTATTGTGGCAGCAAAACAGAGGTGCAAGAAAAATAAAATATTATAAGCAAAATTATCCGCGTGAAATAAAATGGTACAGCCGCTATATGGGCTGGCTGGGAACTTTTATTCTTCTTTTTCTGGTGATGCATTTATACCAGTTTTGGGGAAGTACCAAACATGAATTATATTTTCAAGGGCCGATTGTAAATCTTTATGATGAAATGAAAGAAGTATTTACAAATCCTGTTTGGTTTACTCTTTACATGATTGGGCTTGCTTCTCTTTTGTTTCATTTGCTGCAAGGTTTCCAAAGTGCTTTTCAAACATTTGGAATCAGTCACAGGCGCTGGATTTATATTATAAAAGGTATCGGAGTAATTTATTCCTGGGTCATTTGTTTGTTGTTCGCATCAATGCCAATCGCATTTATGGTAGGGTGGCTTCAATAAAATTTGTAAAAAACTGAAATTTTTTTCAGAAAAAATATTTAAAAAAATATATGGTATTAGATGCAAAAATTCCGGAAGGCAGGATGGATCAAAAATGGACGAATTATAAAAACCATGTAAAACTGGTAAGTCCTGCAAATAAAAGAAAATTAGAAGTTATTGTGATTGGTACCGGTTTGGCCGGTGCTTCTGCAGCAGCAACTCTGGCAGAACAGGGCTATAAAGTAAAATCTTTTTGTTTTCAGGATAGCCCGCGCCGCGCACATTCTATTGCCGCACAGGGCGGAATCAATGCGGCCAAAAATTATCAAAATGACGGCGACTCTGTATTTCGGCTTTTTTATGAAACAGAAAAAGGGGGTGATTTTCGTTCGCGTGAATCCAATACTTATCGGCTGGCACAAGTGAGTGGAAATATTATTGATCAATGTGTAGCACAGGGAGTGCCTTTTGCCCGTGAGTATGGTGGACTATTAGCCAACCGCTCTTTTGGCGGAACACAGGTTCAGCGTACTTTTTATGCCGCAGGACAAACCGGGCAACAGTTGCTATTGGGCGCTTACGGCGCTTTGGAACGCCAGGTTTCTCTGGGAAACGTTACGATGTATTCCCGCCATGAAATGCATGATGTCGTAAAAATTGATGGTAAGGCAAGAGGAATTATTGCGCGGAATTTAGTAACCGGAGAATTAGAAAGGCATTTTGGTCATGCAGTGCTTATTTGTTCTGGGGGTTATGGAAATGTTTTTTATCTCAGTACAAATGCGATGGGCAGCAATGTAACTGCGGCCTGGAAATCCCATAAAAAAGGTGCTTTCTTCGCTAATCCATGTTACACGCAAATTCATCCAACATGTATTCCTGTTACCGGAGACCATCAAAGTAAATTGACTTTAATGAGCGAAAGTTTGAGAAATGATGGAAGAATTTGGGTGCCGAAAAATAAAGATGATAAAAGAAAACCAAACGCAATTCCGGCCGAAGACCGCGATTATTATTTGGAAAGAAGATATCCGGCTTTCGGAAACCTGGGGCCACGTGACGTAACTTCACGAGCAGCAAAAGAGAGGTGTGATGCAGGTTATGGCGTAGGTACAACAAAAAAAGCGGTCTATTTGGATTTTGCTGATGCGATAAATCGTTATGGAAAGACAGCAGCACACAAAAGAGCCATGCAAAATCCATCTGAGGAAACGATTATTGAATTAGGCAAGCAAGTGATTAAGGAAAAATATGGTAATCTCTTTGAAATGTATGAAAAGATCACGGGTGAGAATCCATACGAGGTTCCAATGAGAATTTATCCGGCGGTGCATTATACAATGGGTGGGTTGTGGGTTGATTATGAATTGATGACCACTGTTCCAGGATTGTATTGCCTTGGCGAAGCAAATTTTAGTGATCACGGCGCTAACAGGCTTGGCGCTTCTGCCTTGATGCAGGGATTGGCCGATGGGTATTTTGTGATTCCTTATACACTTGGAAATTATATGTCGGGTGAAATCCGTAATCCTGTTATCCCAACAACGCATCCGGCTTTTGAGGAAGCGGAAAATGCAGTAAGAGAAAGGATTGAAAAGTTAATGAGCATAAAAGGAACTGAATCTGTAGAAAGTTTTCATAAAAGATTAGGACATATCATGTGGGAAAAATGTGGCATGGCACGAAATGAAAAAAGCTTGTTGGAAGCAATCGAAGAGATCAGGAGATTAAGAAAAGAATTTTGGGAAAATGTAAGAGTTCCCGGCGGTATTTTTGAAATGAATCCTGAACTGGATAAAGCGGGCAGAGTAGCTGATTTCATGGAATTGGGCGAATTGATTTGTATTGACGCGCTAAATAGACGTGAAAGTTGCGGCGGCCATTTTAGAGAAGAAAGCCAAACACCTGACGGCGAAGCAAAGAGGATTGATGATGAATTTAGTTATGTAGCCGCCTGGGAATATAGCCCTGACGGAGAGGTTTTGAATAAAGAAGAATTAACTTTTGAATTGACAAAACCAAGTGAGAGAAGTTATAAGTAATTAGTTTGCTGATTAGCAATTCACTAATCTGATCTCGAATGGCTGTAACGGTTTTTCTATAGAATTATTTAAATTATAAGATTTAAAATTTAGAGAATGGAACATTACAATATGAATCTCACTTTAAAAGTTTGGCGCCAAAAAGACGCTTCTTCTAAAGGTAGATTTGAAACCTATGATGTAAAAAATATTTCTTCTGAAATGTCTTTTCTGGAAATGTTTGACGTGCTAAATGAAAGATTGGTTAACGAAGGAAAAGATCCAATTGTTTTTGATCATGATTGCCGTGAAGGGATTTGTGGCGCATGCAGCATGTATGTAGATGGCCGCGCACATGGACCGTGGCAAAGAAACACTGTTTGCCAGTTGCACATGCGTGCTTACAAAGATGGCGATACAATTGTGGTAGAACCGTGGCGTTCAGATGCTTTTCCTGTTATTAAAGATTTAATGGTCGATAGGAAGGCGTTTGACAGAATTATAGAAGCGGGCGGTTTTATATCTACTAATACCGGTAATGCTGCTGATGCAAATTCAATCCCTGTAGATCGCGCAAAATCTGATGAAGCCTTTGATTCTGCTGCATGTATTGGCTGTGGTGCGTGCGTAGCTGCTTGTCCGAATGGCTCTGCGATGTTATTTGTAGGCGCTAAGGTTTCGCAGTTGGCTTTGTTACCTCAAGGCGATCCGGAAAGAATTACAAGAGTATTGAATATGGTTGACCAAATGGATAAAGAAGGATTTGGAAATTGCGGCAATATTTATAATTGTGAAGCAGAATGTCCTAAAGGAATTTCTGTTGAAAATATTGCAAGGATGAACCGCGAATATCTCGGCGCTTCACTTTCTTCAGAGATCCAAAAACGGCCGGTGAGAGTGGTTGATCCAATGAACGAAAGAGGTTGAGGATTGATGGTTGAAAATTGGAACAGTAAACGAAGAAATAATCTGCATTCTTATTTTTCCTAAAGGTTTTAAGAAAAAGAGATGGCGTTCGAAGAATGGTTAAATAGAAAAAGCAGTGTTTAGAATTTCAGCTTGTTCTTCTTTATGAACTTTTGAAAACCCTGTAGCCGTTGATGCGCTGGGCTGCCGGCTGATGACTCCAAAATTAATTGTAGTCAAATTCATTCTTATAAATGAGGCGGCACCCATGTTTAAAGGTTCTTCCTGAACCCAATAC
>JBEPVG010000201.1:0-4731 GCA_041691175.1 Chitinophagaceae bacterium | reverse complement strand
GTATAAAGCTGTAAAAGAAATTACAGGCACCCGCGTTCCGATTGCTTACCATGAATGTGGCGTACCTCCTGACCCTGATAAATGTTTTAAAGATGGTGTAATGTGGTCGTGGTGGATGGAATGGCATACCAATTTCATACGTAAAGTTGATACCCTATATTTAAAGCATGTGTATAATAACGACTTAATAATTACCCGTGATAATGTGCCGGATATTATGAAAGTGTATGGTAAGAAATAAATACACAACCAATAAAAGCTCTTAAATTTCAAAAAACTTTAAAGGAACAAAGACACAAAGATTTAAAAAATATCTTTAAAAATAGTTTTCAAAGGGTAAAAAACTTGCTTACATACAATAAAAATAAACACGAATGAAATACTTTTTCTTATCAATTGCCATGCTGGCCTGTTCAGCATTTATACAAGCGCAAAAAGCAAAAAGCTTTGATGTGGCATCACCAGATGGAAATATCAAAATGCATATTGAAACTTCCGGTAAAATTGTTTGGTCAGTAAAAGATAAAGATCCAACTATCATTGAACCTTCGTCCATTTCATTGCAATTGCAAAATGAAATATTGGGTGATAAGGCGATGATTACTTCCTCCAAAACTGAAAAAGTAAACCATACAATTAATGCCATCAATTACATCAAAGCAACAATTTCTGACAATTATAATCAACTTACCTTAAATTTTAAAAACGATTATGGCCTGATTTTCAGAGTGTATGATGATGCGGTCGCATATCGTTTTTTCACAAAGAAAAAAGATAGCATTATTATAAAAAATGAAGAAGCCAATTTCAATTTCAGCAATGATGATTCCGCCTTCATTCCTATACAATGGGATTATCGCGACGGGCAAAATTTCAACTCATCTTTCGAAGCATTATATCATCACATACCGCTATCACAATTTCCAAAAGATTCATTAGCTTTTCTTCCGTTGTTGGTTGATTTGGGTAATGGAAAGAAGGCAGAAATTTTAGAAGCTGATTTGGAAGATTATCCCGGCATGTACCTTGATTTAAAAGAAACCCAAAAAGGTTTAAAAGGTGTGTATGCACCTTATCCTACCAAAGAATATGTGCATGGCGTCAATTACATTGCTTCAGACAGGGAAACTTATATTGCGAAAACAATCGGCACAAAAAATTTCCCGTGGCGGGTTGTTGCGATAAGTGAACAGGACAAAGATTTATTAAATAATGATATTGTTCAAAAGCTTGCATCACCACCTGGACTTATTGATTATTCATGGGTAAAACCGGGGCAGGTTGCCTGGGACTGGTGGAATAGCATGAATATTACCAGTGTAAATTTTCATGCAGGCATTTATACAGATACGTATAAATATTATATTGATTTTGCGGCCGCCAATAAACTTCTTTACATAATTATGGATGGAGGCTGGAGTGAGCATGGTAATCTTTTAAAAGTGAGGCCTGAATTAAATTTGGAGGAAATCATTGACTATGGCAAGCAAAAAGATGTAGGCATTATATTATGGGCAACATGGCACACTATTGCGCTGCAGATGGATACTGCGTTTCCTGTGTATTCAGCGATGGGTGTAAAAGGTTTTAAGATAGATTTTTTTGATCGCGATGATGAAAAAGTTGTTGCCTCAACTTATGCAATTGCAAAGAAAGCCGCCAAATATAAATTGATGATGGATTATCATGGCATATACAAACCAACAGGCTTGCAACGAACTTATCCAAATGTAATTGGCTTTGAAGGCGTAAAAGGTTTGGAGAATTTTAAATGGGCAGATGAAGATCAGCCACGTTATACAACAAGCATTCCCTTCATACGCATGATGGCCGGCCCAATGGATTACACTCCGGGTGCCATGCGCAATGTAACCGAAGCAGATTTCAGGAATGTGAATAATAATCCAATGGCGAAAGGCACACGCTGTAACCAACTTGCAGAGTATGTTGTTTTTTATGCGCCGCTGCAAATGTTGTCTGATAATCCAACCATTTATATGAGGGAACACGAATGTACAGATTTCATTACAAAAGTGCCAACGACATGGGATGAAACGATTCCGCTTGATGGTAAGGTTGGAGAATATGTTGCCATTGCACGCCGCAAAGGAAATGATTGGTTTGTTGGTACTATGAGTAATTGGAATGCAAGAGATCTTACACTTGATTTTTATTTTTTGCCCGCAGGAAAATATAATGCAGTGGTATTTAAAGATGGTGTAAATGCAGATCGTAATGCAACGGATTATAAAAAGGAAACCATCAGCATTTCTTCAGGCGATAAGATTAATACTCATCTTGCGCCGGGCGGCGGTTGGGCAGCAAGAATAACCAAAGCTCCTGTGAGTACAAATTAAAATTGTTGTTTAAAATTTAAAACAAAGCTTCCGTAAAAAATAATGCTTTGATATCAGATATTGCTTTATTTTCAAAACCCATCCTTGCAGCAAAACGTTTTTAATCGTTACTGAAAGCCTGGTGAAAAATATTTTCAGGATTAGTCATTGAGAAAATTGAAATATCAAGACTGTGTTTGGAAATATCCATGCGAACAAAAAATTCGTTTCTAAAACAATTAATTTAAAGGCTGTCATTGAACCTTATTTCTACAGGCTGTATCAAATTGAACTTTAAGCTCAAAGGCTTACTATTACTAAGGAATATTGATAAAACAATTGTATCACTTAATATTTTCATTGCCGAAGCGTTTTTCTATCCACTTGTAGATTCGAATTATTTTCACCAGGACTTGAAAATTCCAAAAGAAAATCAAACAGATTTGTGTCGGTGGAAATTTGTAATTTCTTCCTGAGTCGGTATCGTCCTATTTCAACACCACGGACAGATATTTTCATATGTTGTGCAATTTCTTTACTGCATAAATTCATATGCAAGTAAGCACAGAGCTTAAGTTCATTGGAAGTTAGATTAGGGTAACGCTTTTTTATCGAGCGCAAAAAGTCAAGATGAACCGCATCAAAATGCGTTGAAAATTGCTGCCAATCTTCGTCCATATGATCTTCCTCCTTCAACGCTCGCATTATCTTTTTAAATTCATCAGGCGCAAGTTCACTTCCGGAATTTTTCTTTAGGCGGGTAAGTTCTTCTTTAACTCTTGAAAGCAAGTCTCCTTTTTGAACCAGGTGCATGGTAGCCGAAGCAAGCTCACCATTTTTATATAATAATTCTGCCTGCAATTTCTCATTTTTTAAAGCAACAATTTCTTTTTCTGACTTGTCAAGTTCTAACTGATGCAAATAACGCAAATGGTTTTGCTGCTCTTCATGTTTTTCCCGTTGCCTTGCAAACAATTGTTTTAATTTTTTAAAGAAAAGATAGTTTAAAGCGATAAAAAGTAAAGTATAAACAAAGTAGGCTGTATAGGTTTGGTACCAGGGTGGGAGCACATCTACAACATAACTGGTTACGTGCGATTCACTGCCTAAATTATTTTTTGCCTCTACCATGAAAGTGTAAGTTCCTCCCGGTAAATTCGTGTAATCCTTCTCTGATTTTTTTGTCCAGTCCGACCACTTTTGATCGTAGCCTTTTAATAAATAACTATACAGAACGCTGTTTTGGTGCTCATAAAGCGGTGAAGAAAATTCGAAATGTAGAGAATTCCATCTGCTGTTTATTTCAGGAGTTGTTTGTTGGCTTTGAGCAAGTATTTCATTTACCTGGCCGAAATAACCACCAAACAACAAGCTATCCGATTTTCCAAAGGCTTTTACATTGGTAATTTTTACTTCTAAATTGTTAGTGTATTTCCTTTTGTAATTTTCATAGTTTATATGATAAAATCCCTTTTCAGCTCCCACAAAAACATTCCATTTATTATATGGATAGATATATTCAAACCCGCTAACCATTTTTCCATCTAATTCAGGAAAATAGATGATTTCAGGCTTGCCTGACGAATAATCAACTACACCCAAATTTTTATTTTCTATAAACCAGATATTTCCAGAGGAATCTTCTTTTAAATGGCGGATATTTTTATGGCCAAAAGTATTTTTAAAATATTCACTGAACTCAAACCTATCAGTGGCTGGATTGTATTCGTAAAGTCCTTTTTCCGTTGCAACAACAATTCTATTTTTAATTTTAAATAAATGATTGTCGAAAGAAGAAGGTAATCCGTTTTTGTCATTGTAGATTTTTGATACAGGTTTTTTAAGATCGCTGATATCTACTTTGAATATGCCCCTGTAAGGATGAGCTACCCAAATAATGCTACTGTTATCAATCGCGATAAATTGAGAAAACTCATTAAAGCCTGGTAGATAACCTTCGGAACTAAAGTGATTGTTCTCGTATTTTAAAATATCGAGCCCGATAGACGTGCCTGCAATCACTAGCGAAGAGGGAATGATATTGTAGTAAGGTAGGAAATTCCAGAAAGATGATCCGTTGCCCACCAGAAACGCTTTGCCATTATTTATTTGAAAAAAGCCATCGTGATGTCCCAATAATAATTGCCCGTTCACTTCCGATAAGCCCCACGCTGAGCCGGCGGTTTTAGCAACCGGTTCAAAATTTCCATTTATAAAACTTAAATCTCTTTCGTTAGTTAACGGAACTCTATAAAGCCCGTTTGAGGTTCCGACATAAAGCGAGTTTTGATAAACTACAGAAGAATATCCTTCACCTTCATTTAAATTTTCAGGATAAATGTGTTTTATCTCATTATTAATATCAGTAGGCCAGGATTTTAGAAGAACAAGCTCG
>JBEPVG010000200.1:0-4747 GCA_041691175.1 Chitinophagaceae bacterium | reverse complement strand
ATTCTGGTCTAATAAAAGACTCTTTACAAAAAGAAACTCTTTCAAAAAATAAGCATGATTCGTTGCTAATAAAAGATTCTTTGCATAGACAAGATACTTTGGAAAAGCATAAAATAGATTCCGCAGTTTTAAACGATTCAACACAAAAGAAAATTGAATTAAATGGAAATAAGATTGATTCATTACGATCAGATTCAATCCAAACAATTATTCCACAGCAAATTTCTGATAGCCTAAAATCTGCTATAAAACATCATAAAGATTCTGTGAATAAATCTGATTCTTCGATTAGATATTTTCTTGCTTTTCACCATGTAAAAATCTTCAACGATTCTTTACAAAGTATTTGCGACAGCCTGTTTATTTCTTCAAAAGATTCTGTTTTCAGATTGTATTATAATCCGGTGCTTTGGAGCGGAAACACACAAATAGCCGGCGATACAATGTTTCTTTATACTGAAAATAAACAGCCAAAAAGATTGTATGTTTTTGAAAGTGGATTAATTGTAAACAAAACCAAAGAAGGTTTTTTTAACCAGATGTCCGGCAAAACAATTAACGCATATTTTGTGGATGGAAAGATTGATTACATGCGCGTAAAAGGAACACAATCAGAAAGTATTTATTACATGCAGGATGATGACAGTGCTTATATTGGAATGAATCGTGCGACAGGAGATGTCATTGATCTTTATTTTAAAAATGAGAATTTAAAAAAGGTACTTTTTGTAAATAATATTGAGGGCAACATGTATCCGATGAATCAAATTCCGGAAGATCAGAAAAAATTGAAAATTTTCAAATGGCTTGAAGATAAAAGACCAAAAAACAAAGCGGAATTGTTTGAATGAAAAAATTGAATAGTGAAGGCGGGTGGCGTAAATAAAAATATTCTCGTTTGTGCATGACCGTTATACTTTTTCCCTTCCCCGGTTCAGTAAACAAACAAATAATTCAAATTCCTGTGTTCATTTCTTCAGAACCGGATAGCTCTTCTTCATCTTTTACAGTCACTTTAAAATCAGGAAAAAAAGACACAGCGAGTAAAACAATACAGCTGATCATTAGTAAATACAACCCGTATTGTTTCTCAGGGCAGAAAGCTTTATAACAAGTTGTGAAAATAATATAGGTTCTTATCAGATAACCAATATTGAGCGCAGCTAAAAAAATCAGCGTTCTTTTAGCCCATATTTTATCAATAAAAATTAAGATGACTGACGCGATTGCAAAGAAGAGAAATACTTTTCCGGGTTTGCCATACATATTTTGTTCAGAAAAAAAACCTGTAAAAGATTTATGCAGATCCGGATAATAAGCCCAGGGGAGAAAACAACTGATAGCAAGAATTAAGCAGGCAATAAAGCCAATAGGTTTATAATATTTCATAATGAATTCAACAAATAAAAATCGTCATAATTTGGTGTGCAATGTTAATCATTTTACAGGGCAAATTCGTAAACATTTCATTTTTTCATGGGTAATACTAAATAATTTAGTATTACTTCCTACCTTCGCTTTCTAAACTAAGAAATGTATCTCAACTGTAAAACATATTTCAGCTTCCGCTATGGCACTTTTTCAGGCAAAGAACTGGTGAAAGCCGCGGTGGATAACGGTATAACAGCCCTGGCATTAACGAATATCAACTCTACCTGCGATATTTGGGACTTTGTAAAATATTGCCGGGAAGAAGGTATAAAACCTATTACAGGTGCGGAGATTCGCAATGAAGGAAAACTGCTGTACATTTTAATTGCTGCAAACAGCAAAGGGCTGTTATGGATTAATGAATTTCTGTCGCAGCATTTTCAGGAAGACAAGCCTTTCCCGCTCCTGGCATTGGAAGATCCTTTTTTTACAGATACCTGGGATGGTTTTGTTATTTACCCTTTAGGCAGTAAAGAACCGGGACAATTATTTGTCAATGAAAAAATTGGTGTGCTGCCATCTGAAGCAAATAAATTATTCAGCATTGATTTGAAAACTACGGCAGACAAATGGATCATCCGGCAGCCGGTCACTTTTCAAAATAAAGCTTACTTCAATGTTCACCGCTTGTTGAGGGCGATTGATAAAAATGTGGTGCTCTCTAAACTCTCCAAAGCCGATCAATGCAGCCCGGACGAATATTTTGTACCTCCGGATAAATTGCTGAATGCCTTCAGGCAATATCCTTTTATCGTAACCAATACTTACAAACTGATTGACAGTTGCCATATTGAAATGGATTTTAAAAAAGATAAAAACAAAAAGATTTTCAGCAGTACAAAAGAAGATGACAGGATATTACTAAAGAAATTGACCGCCGATGGTTTTGCTTTTCGCTATGGAAAAAATAAAATCGCTGCCGAAAGGGTAACGAAGGAATTGAAGATTATTGATGAGTTAGAATTCAATGCTTACTTCCTGATTACCTGGGATATTATCCGCTATGCTCAATCGAGAGGGTTTTATCATGTTGGCCGTGGCAGTGGCGCCAACTCCATTGTGGCGTATTGCCTGCAAATAACAGATGTGGACCCAATTGAACTGGATTTGTATTTTGAACGTTTTTTAAATCCACACCGCACTTCGCCACCAGACTTTGATATTGATTTTAGCTGGCTCGACAGAGATGAAGTCATTGATTATGTCTTTAAACGTTATGGCAAAAAGCAGGTGGCATTATTAGGCATGTACTCTACTTTTCAATACCGGGCAGTGGTAAGAGAATTAGGAAAAGTTTTTGGTTTGCCGAAAGAAGAAATAGACCAGCTGGCTGCAGGTGGAAACCCGGATGATAAAATACAACAGCAGATTTTACGCTATGGAAAACTGATAGAAAATTTTCCGAATCATTTGTCTATTCATCCCGGTGGCATGTTGATTTCAGAAGAAAGCATTTACCAATATGCAACCGTATTTATGCCGCCAAAAGGTTTTCCTACGGTGCAGATGGATATGTTTGTTGCAGAAAATGTGGGTTTGTATAAATTGGACATCTTAAGCCAGCGTGGGCTTGGTCACATCAAAGAATGCCTGAGATTAGTGAAGCAAAATAAAGGCGTAGATGTAAACATTCATGCGTTTCAACAATTTAAAAATGATGCACGGATAAGAGAGCAAATATGCACGGTGAATACGATAGGATGTTTTTATATAGAGTCTCCGGCGATGCGGCAATTGTTACTAAAATTAAAATGTAGTGATTACATTACTTTGGTTGCGGCAAGTTCTATCATTCGTCCCGGAGTGGCCAGCAGCGGGATGATGCGGGCTTATATCGAGCGCTATCACGATCCGGAAAATATTGATTATATCCATCCTGTAATGAAAGAACTTCTAAAGGAAACTTTTGGGGTAATGGTATTCCAGGAAGATGTGATCAAAGTGGCGCATCATTTTGCAGGACTGGATATGGCCGAAGCGGATATACTGCGCAGGGCCATGAGCGGTAAGTACAGGGGTAATGAAGAAATGCTACGTATTAAACAAAAGTTCTTTGCAAATTGTAAAGAAAAAAATTATCCTGATACAATCAGTGCAGAAATATGGCGGCAGATTGAGAGCTTTGGCGGATATAGCTTTTCGAAAGCGCATTCTGCTTCATTCGCTGTAGAAAGTTACCAAAGCTTATATCTAAAGACATATTATCCTAAAGAATTTATGGTTGCCGTGATCAATAATTTCGGTGGTTTTTATAGTACTGAATTGTATTTCTCGGAGCTGCGAAAAACGGGTGCTGCCATCCATCTTCCTGATGTAAATGAGGGTGAATATTTTACAAGCATCAAAGGCAATGATGTATATACGGGATTTGTTCACATCAAATCATTGCAGCAGGAAATGGCAGAAAAAATTATCAGCGAAAGAAAAAGAGCAGGCAGTTATTTGCACCTGCAGGATTTTATTGAGCGGACTGATATTACCAAAGAGCAATTGAATATGCTGATCAGTATTGGCGCTTTTCGGTTTACCGGAAAATCCAAAAAGAATTTATTGTGGGAAGCCAACTTTTTACAAAAAAAGAATAAAGCGCATGCAACTATGAGCCAGCCTATGTTTGAAGAAGCACCTATGCATTTTGAGTTACCCAAATTACCTGATAACCGGTTGGATGATTTGTATGACGAGACTGAATTATTGGATTTCCCGTTGTGCAATCCTTTTGAAATGGCGGATGATAACGGTCATGCATACACGAAAGCAAAAGATCTTGGTACTAATTGTGGCAATGTAATAACGTGTCTTGGTTATTTTATTGATTATAAAAGTGTGACCACAGTAAACAAAGAAAAAATGGCTTTTTGTACTTTCCTGGATGTGAACCTCGATTGGATAGATACGGTGCACTTTCCTGATTCACTGCGGTATTATGGAATAAAAGGAAGGGGTTTTTATAAAATAACGGGGGAAGTAGTGAATGATTTTGGCGTGTACAGTATTGAAGTACATAAAATGATTAAGGTGGGATATAAGGAGAGAAAGTATGTGGATTTATAATTGTTAACTAATAATTGATAACTAATAAGTAATTATGTTATTAAACAGCCATCGGCATATTGCTCATTTGGATCTGGATTCATTTTTTGTTTCTGTGGAACAATTGCGTAATCCAAAGCTGATAGGAAAACCGGTTTTAATTGGTGGCACCGGTGATCGTGGAGTAGTTGCCTCGTGCAGTTATGAAGCCAGAAAATTCGGTGTCCACAGTGCGATGCCCATGAAAGTGGCGCGGCGCTTATGTTCTCATGCGATAATAGTC
>JBEPVG010000199.1:0-4764 GCA_041691175.1 Chitinophagaceae bacterium | reverse complement strand
GACCAGTAATCCTTCTTGCTCATTCCTTCTGCATATTGTTTTGCAAACAGGCTTTCGGTCTGCAGCGCCATTATTCCCACAACGAATTGTGTCATTGGGTGTGCCGTTTCGGGCAATGCTTCAATCGTGTCAAATACATAATTTGGTACGTGGCTTCTTCGTTGCCAAACGCTGCTCATGTGTTGGGCATCATCATCGGTTGGCAGATCACCAACCAGCATTAAATAAAATAACCCTTCAGGCAAAGGCTCAGTTCCACCTTCTGCTTTTGGTAGTTTATCTTTTAATTCGGGAATAGAATATCCTCGAAAACGAATCCCATCCTGCGCATCCAGAAGAGACGTTTCTGTTACCAATCCTGTCATACCGCGCATTCCCTGGTAGATCTGTGATAATTTTACTTCACCAATAATTCTGTCGCCATAAGTTTTTACGATGTCTTTTACTTCTGCAGATACGATGTCTGCCTTTGCTTTAAATCTGTCTTTGATTACTCCCATAAAATAAAATAGTTGTTATTGTGATAGATCTTTCCTAAAAATTCAACAGCGCTAAAGTTAACCATAGAGGCGGTTTTTAACAAAAGAAATATTTGGAAGTAAGATAGACGACCGAAAACTTCGCATCACTGATCGGAGGCCCGTGAACAGTTGTCCGTTTTACTATTTTGCGGTTTTTCTGTATAAATACCAGGCAAGAATTCCGAAAGCAACATTTGGCAGCCATGCCGCAATGATCGGGTTAAAATTTCCCTTCAAGGCAAAAACGGAGGCAAAACGTGCTACCAAAATATAGAGTACACAAATCAAAACACCAATAGCCAGATGAAATCCACTGCCACCACGAATTTTTCGCGAGGCAATACAGGCGCCAATTATGGTCAATATAAAAACCGAAACGGGGTTTGCATTGCGATTATTTTTTTCAAGCATCAATGCATTTACATCACCGGAACCACGGGTTTTTTCGAGCCTGATAAATTCATTTAATTCAGGTGTGGTCAATTTATCTTTCATATACTCACCACGCTGCAGATCGCGCGGCTTAAAATTGAAATTCATCTGTAGTTCCGCGGTGTCTGTTACCTGCTGACGAAGGCCATTTATTTTTCGGATCACCACATTATTCAGCCGCCATTTTCTCTTTGCAGTATCCCAGGTAATTGTAAGCGCTCTTAAATTATAAACAAGGTTTGTTTTATTAAATCTTTGAATAAAAAAATTACTTCCGGAGCGATTGGTTGTGTCATAAAAACGAATGCCCGCATACGAAAACGAATCGAGCTTAAAATATTTGTTGCTGATGGTAGAAGTATTTACATAACCTCCATAATTATAATCAATATATTTTGCATTAAAATTTGCCCACTTTTCATTTGCCGGAGGAAGAATATATTGATTGCACCACCATAAAAAACCAGTAAAAAGAAGTCCCCCAACAATGTAAGGACGGAGAAACCTGGCGAAGCTTACTCCCGTGCTTAAGATGGCAATTATTTCTGAACGGTTTGCCATTTTTGAGGTAAAAAAAATGACAGAAATAAAAATAAAAAGCGGGAAAAGCATCGCATCTATCCGCGGCAGAAAACCAAAATAATATTGGGTAATAATTTGTTTTGCAGCAAGCCCGGTTTTCGCAAAATCATCCGTCTTTTCACTTAAGTCAACGATTACAACTAATATCGTAAGTGCAACCAGGCAAAAGAAAAAAGTAATGAAAAATTTCTTTATGATATACCAGTCAATAATTTTCATACAGCCACAAAAGAGTGTAAATAAGTAAGCGCCAAAAGTAAACGAAAAAAACACAGGTTAATTTATCTGTGTTGGTTCACAAATGATTTATGAATATTTTAAAAGCAGTAAACGAACTTTTAATTAAGATTCTAATTTTGTTTACTGAAAATCTCTGAATAATTCCGAAGGTTCTATTTCTAAAGCTTTTGCAATTGCAAAGATGTGAGATAAACTGGTATTTATAATTCCTCTTTCAATTCTTAAAACAATTGCCTTCTATAAATAAGGAAGTAGATTCAATTATTCAAAAAATATTTGGAGTAAATGAAGATGTAAATCTTACATTCACTGTTGATAATTCATTAACAAAAAATAGTTTGGATGGATATACCAAATTTCCAGGAGGATCTTCATTTTTCTTTGATTCAAAGATTGAACTTAATCCATGGGTTTTACAAAATGCAACAAAGGAATATATCCTCGTAACCATGTTACATGAAGCTATTCATTCGTATATTGATTATTGGTACAATCAATATTTGACTAAAGCAATTGATTCTAGTACTTTCAAAAACAGGTTTCCTATTTTTTGGAATTACAAACAAATACTAAAAGATCCGGTAGAAATTGCTCAGCATAATACTATGGCAGAAAATTATATTACCACTATGAAAGATGCAATTTAATCGTATAATCCAAATGCAACAGATACAGCCGCTGTGGCACTTGCTTGGGGAGGACTTCAGCAAACAACAGTATGGAAAACTAAAAGCGACACCACCAATATAATCAATATGAATTTAAACAGTAGAGATGCAACTTTAAATAAGTTCTTCACATATAATTTTCAAAAATGTGGAGGTCTGCTTCCGCAGTAATTTATTTGAGAAATATTATAAATTAAGGATTATGTTCAAATTATTTTTTATCTTACTTATATTATTTGCCTCCTGTGTAAGTAAAAATCTAGGATATTATGATACCAATAAAATATCACGCTTTATAGCGGCTAATGCAGTATATCCCGAAGATGCTGTTTCTCAAAATTTAAGTGCATTAGTGATGGTTAAAATTACTTTTAAAAAAAATGGCAACATCGATTCTATTGTTACATTACAAAGCTCACAAAGCCAGTTTTCCAGGATAGTAATAGCCGTTCTTGAAAGAGTAAATAGAAATTTGTTTGAGGGAATTAATAAAATTCCATTAGTTATTCCTATTTATTTTTTACATGGGGATGAGAATACGATAGTGAAAATCAATTATGAAAAAGATTTTAGACCTGAAGAAATGAATCAATATCCTTTTAAATGCATTTTTTTTAAACCTATAATTATTGTTAGCAGAAGTAATATTAGGACTCGATGAAAATGAATGCGATTAATGTCTTTATTTAAGAAAAGTTATTTCTTTACCGTTTTTTTTTGCAACCAAATCATAAGAATCTTTGATAAAACTTTTTAATTGCAATTGAGATAATGTTCCATCAACAATAATTGTATTCCAGTGCTTTTTATTCATGTGATAACCGGGCAAAATGCAAGGATATTGTTCTCGCAATTCGATAGCTTTTTCAGGATCGCATTTTACATTAAACTGCAAAGGCGATGATGATAAAGAAAGCAACAGAAAAATTTTGTTATTGGTTTTAAACACAAGTGTGTCTTCGCCAAAAGGAAAACTTTCAGCGACATCTTTTAATGATAAAACATAATCTCTGAGATCTTCGATATTCATAATTCTATTGCTTTTCCGGCCGCAAAATTCCAGTAACCACATTCTTTGTGGTCAATAATAATTTTGCTGCGTCCTGAATATCTTTCGTGGTTAAAGCATCTACATGTTTATCATAATTGATAAAAAAATCGGGATTATCGCCGGGGAAATAAAAGTCCTGCAATTTAGAAAGCCATGTACCGTTTTCTTTAATATCAACCTTATGTTGTTCTTTCCATTGTTTCTTCACTTTATCCAGATTTTCCTTTGAAGGACCGCTTTTGATCAGGCTTTGCATTTCTGCATTTGCTGCTTTTATAAGCGTATCTACTTTTTCAGGACCGCAAGGAAGTTGTAAAAAGAAAGAATAATGGGAGTAAGGAATTTTTTCAAACTGAACAGGAATTCCGCCGCCATAAATCCCCTGGATTTTTTCTCTTAAATTTTCTATAATCCGGATATTTAAAATTTCGCTGATTGCATGTGCTTTTAAGTCCAATGCTTCACTATAAGGCACGTCGCCGCTATAAAGCGCCAATATCAAGGCTTTCGGCTCTTTACCTTTATAAACATCCACGACCATTTTTCCTTTTACAGACCTCAATTTATTATCTACATAATGAAATTTCTTTGAGCTCGCAGGAAGGCTGGCAATATATTTTTCTAACAACGGCTTGAGATCATTTTCACTTAAACTACCTGCAAAAGTGAAATGCATTTCATTCAAATCTTCAAATCTTTCTTTGTAAATCTGCATGATTCTTTCAAGATTCAGCTCGTCAAAATATGCAGGCTTCGGTACTGCAATCGGTGCCAGTGGATTATTTTGATAATAAACTTTAAATAAAGTATCCAGGAAAACCGCTTGCGGGTTGGCACTCAAGAATGCTAACTGCGACTTATTTTTTTGAATAAAAGATTTGAATAAAGCTGTGTCAACTCGCGGTGAAGTGCCGTACAAATAGATTAATTGCATCATTGATTCTACATCTTTTACAGAACTACTTCCACTGAAACCTTCTGATACTTCTGAAAATGTTGGACGAACATTTACTGTTTTTCCACTGAGTGCTTTTTTTAGATCAACGGGAGAAAAATTTCCAACACCCATGCTGCTGATTACCGGAATTAAATATTCTGCATCATATTTATCAGCGAGCCCATAATTGTTTTTTCCTCCTGGCCTTATTGCGCTCATTAAAATCTGATCATTCTTAAAATCAGTTTGCTTTAAAGTAACCGTTATGCCATTGCTTAATGTAAATTCTGTGGTTCCTAATGAGAATTTGGTGGAGATTTCTTGCTCCCTCCT
>JBEPVG010000198.1:0-4776 GCA_041691175.1 Chitinophagaceae bacterium | reverse complement strand
CAAATATCTGCAAATCTTATTTTCTATTGCATTAAACTTTTGGAGAAAATCTTTTAAAAGATTATTTCCATTTCACGATCGTAAATTTTATTTCTTTATATCCATCCGATTCATATAGCACACCAATTTTTTTCCTGGAAATTTTTACAATGTCTGAATAACTGGTATTTTCCGGATTGATTAAAAACTCTTTTTTCCAATTTTTTCCTTCATCAAAACTGATGCGAAGTGTAAGACTGTCGAGGCTTTTCTGATTATCGTTATTACAAAAAGCTAAAACAGATATGCCTCTCTTTTTTCCAATATTTAATAAACTCCCTTCGCAAATCGGATCTGGCAAATGGTAATCGACAAATGTAGTGTCCCATGTTTCCCCACCATTTTTGCTTAACGAAACGATGCGATATTTTCCTGCCTGGTTGCGGCTGTTCATCATCAGTGAATTGTTTGTTAGTTGAGCTGCTGTACTTTCATTAGAACCTTCAAAGGGAACTGTTTCACTCAAATGAAAAGTAGCTCCATGATCGTCTGTGAAATATCCGTGAGCCTGATAATCTCTAAATTCCGGTTTTGGGTTTCCCGAGGAATGATTGGCTGCCACATAGATTCTTCCTTTATATTTCCCTTCATGAAATTGCAGCGCATGCCCCGGTGTATTGGCATAAGTGCGCCAGTCTTCTTTAAAATTCCAGAGCGGATTTGTTTCGGGCTGATTGATCCGGTTTGCCTGTAAAGTAATGTTTGTTGCTTCGCTCCAGGTTTTTCCATTGTCAGTGCTTGTCTTGTACAATATTTCGCGGTGACCTTTACCCTCGCGCAATTCCATTTCAGGGCTATTGCCCGTATTGTAAAATAAAAAAATTCTTCCCTGCGGAAACCGGGGATCAGTTAAATCAACGACAGGAGCGGAATTGCCGGCTTGCAAACTATCATTACTTGCAACAATTTGCAAAGCACTCCAGGTTTTACCATTATCTAAACTTCTTTTTAAAACGATTTTTATATTGCCAAAGTCGGCGCTCCCATTTATTCTTCCTTCGCAAAACGCCAGCAGGTCACCGTTCTTCGATTTTACAATTGCAGGAATGCGGAAGGATTGATAGTTTTCAGCTCCTGAAACAAAAACCAAAACAGGTTTGGATTGGCAAAAAAGCGTTGAATAAAATAATAGAAAGGGAATTAAGAACGTTGTAATTTTTCGCATAATTATTAAGGTCAATTTTCCTTTTCTGATCTCATTATTTTCATGAAACACATCGATTTGATGTGGAAAATTTTTATTGTCCCAAAGTTCTTATTTTATATCTTAAAAAATATCTTTTTCTTATACAGCCAATAACACAAATACCATTGAACCATAAATAGAGTAAGTGCAGAGATAATCAAAATTACCATATGAGATAAACCTATTGGCGACAAGATGCCGTTTACAATGGTATTACTGTAATCGAAGAGCCAGCGATGTACAACTATTTCAAAAAAAAGATAAATAAAAATAGAATTCATTCCGACAATTGTGAAAAATTTCAGGTACTTTTTGTGGTTCATTACGTCAATCCAAAAATAAAGAAAAGCCAACGCAAGTAAACACCAGCCTCCACTTGCAAGGGTGAATGAAGAAGTAGAAATGCGTTTTATAATCGGTGTAATTCCTAGGATATCTAATCCGTAACCCGCTAATAAAGTAAGAATGGCCAAAATAATAATTGGTTTGATTTTACTATTTACACCAGGACGTGAAAGCAACCATTTGCCTGCCACTGCGCCCCAGATAGTAGGTGCGGCAGTTGGGATACAATTGATAGCTACCCAGCCACCGGGATTAATTTTGTTCATTAAAATGACATCAATATAATTTCCAAAATTATGCTGATCTGTAAACGGTTGGTCAAAACCAGGGACATTTATAAAACGATACAAAAATTCAGTAAGTACTAATAATCCGATACTAAAAAGAATCTGGTATGAAGGCTTCCAGCGAAAAATAAGAAAGGCAACCATCATAGTAAAGGACATCTGGGTCAATACATCCCAAAGTTCGAAGGAGAGTTGATTTCCTCTTACAGCATAATCAAAAACACCCCAGAAAAACAGCCACCAGCTTCGTCTCAAAGCATGCTTAAACTGCTCCCTCCACGAACTACCTTTCGCTGTTTGCCTGGTAAGTGAAAATGCCATGGCAGTGCCTGCAATGAACATGAAAGCTGGCTGTATTAAATCCCAAAAATGTAACCCATGCCAGGTTGCATGATCAAACTGTATCGCTAATGAATGAATAAAAGAATCCGGTTTGGATAAGGATAAGGCATATTCATATAACCCAGAGGCTTCGAACATTAAAAGTATCATTACCAGCCCTCGGTAAAAATCGAGCGAAGCGAGCCTCGTGCCCGCACCGATAATTTTTTCTAACCGTTTTTTATCAATTGATTCATCTATATTTTTAGAAAGAAATCCACCAGAATTATATTTACTCAATGAAGGCATTATAATGATAATGTTTATTTTAAATTTTAAGCCAACCGCTATTTATTATTAAGGACTATTGATTCACCATCTTTGAATTTATAGAACAAAAATTTAGGAATTATTACAAAACCAAATTCTCCATTACTCATATCTAAATCAATCATTAAAACCTGGCGTTTAATATTTTTTATACTAAATTGATATAATTTTTCTGGAAAAACTAAATATTATTTAAGGGGATTATAATGATTTTTTTACGCAAACGATTGAGAACGTAAAGCAATCGTTTGTTTTGTTTTTCAACATTTGTTGTTATTTACATAATAAGATATTACACTCAAAGAAAAAGCTCAAAAGTTGAACTTCTCCGATTCAACACCATTGTACAATCATGAGCACTACCAGTTTGATCTCCTTTTTAATTAGCAAAAAGCACACACGCTTGATATTATTTTACTTGACCTAAAAGAATAATGTTTTTCATTTCCAATTAACGTGATTGAAGTTATAGCCAAATTGAAAAAATACAGCCTTCTAATCGGGCATTTTCGTGTTCAGGCAGTTCAGGAAAAACAAATAGGGCTGTTATGAAAAACAGCTTTAAAGAAAATCTACAATCTATTGCTTCATTTTTTGTTAATCGAATATATTTTTACGGGTTGATTGTTGATACCAAAAATTAAATCATTATTTATGTGCAACAGGCTTCTTACATCACCCCTAACAGATATGCCGGATTGGGTAGGCGGGCAATATTTGAAATTACCGTGTTCATCTCCTTCCAGTACTATACCATGATTTGCCTCATATCTTCCATAGCGGATCCTTGTCCAAGCATTATTGCCGGCCAAAATCAAATCTTTTTTATTGTCTTTATTTACATCCGCTGTTGCGATCGCGTATACAGGAGAAAACTGTGCTTCAATAGGTAATTCGTGCATCAGAAAACCCTTTGGTCCCTGATTCTCCAGGTAAACGGTACGCATTTCTTCTGCCTTCAATACCCCGGCATCTTTCAATTCATCCGGAGTAAAAAGATCTTTGATTGTTGCATTGCTGTAATCTTTGTATTGGAGGAATTTCTTTTTTAGTGATGGTATCTGATCAGTGAGATCATCTTTTGACAAAGCAGGATAAGATTTGCCATTGATGTAATAGCAGAATATAGGATCAATGGAGCCATTATTATCAAAGTCTTTGTAATAAAGGCTCACAGGCTCTTTTACGCTGGCGCGAAATTGTGTGTTTAAACCCATATTGCCAATAACAAGATCAGTATCACCATCTCCATCCATATCTTCTGCATAAATTGTATTCCACCAGCCGCTGCTCGCAAAATGTATATACTTATCGGATTCATCCTGCAATTTTCCATCCTGGTTTATGAATACTTTAATAGGCATATATTCTCCTACTACAATAAGATCAGGTTTTTTATCACCATTAAGATCCATCCATATTGCATCCGTAACCATCCCAATATTTTGCAATGCCGGAGCGATGGATGTCGTAGCATCAGTAAAGTTCCCATTGCCATCATTTAATAAAATTTTACTTCCGGGAGATAAAGGATATTTACCCGGGATTACCCTTCCTCCAATAAATAAATCAATATTACCATCGCCATTAACATCTGCAGCTTTTACACAACTTTTACTGAAAGGCATTGAGGGCAATTCTTTCAGGCTTCTGGTAAAATGGCCTTTGCCATCATTAAGGTATAATCTGTCTTGCAATGCAACATTATTGGGATCTAATTCATATCCGCTACTCGCAACGTAAAGGTCCATATCACCATCATTGTCAGCATCAAAAAAAATAGCATCGCATGCTGCATACATTGAATCCTTCACAAAAGCAGGTTGAGGCAACGCAACTAATTTTCCGGTAGGAGTCTGCATAAAGATCTGTGCAGGCTGGTTACGGCCACCCCCAAAAAAAATGTCTTGAAAACCATCTTTATTTACATCTCCAATTGCCATACAGGGACCTGTTTTGGAGAGAAAATTGGTCAATAAAGTTTGACGATTAAAATCATTAAAGTTAGTCTCGCGGTGTTGCATATCCAATGGTGGGGTAACTTCAGTTAAAAAAGTGTGCCCCTCATTACCTGTAGAATCATACACCCATTTCAAGGTTGCATCTGTCAATTTAATATTTAGGGTTTCATTTACTTTCACGTTCAGCAATTTTTGCATTCTATCGTCGGGCCAAATCACTATCAGGGAATCTATAACAGTATTTTTTCCGAGTCCAAAATGAAGTACATGATCCACTGATGATTGAAAACCCCTTACCGGAAATTGT
>JBEPVG010000197.1:0-4800 GCA_041691175.1 Chitinophagaceae bacterium | reverse complement strand
AGGTGGCGGAATATTATTCATTCCTTTTACTTTGCCCTGGAGCGACTTAAAATGCTTTCCTTCATGAGCCAACACTTCAAACGCAGCAAGATTGGAATATGCAAAAACTCTTGCACCGACCGGTGGTGTAAAAATATCGTAAATGATTACGTAGTTCAGTTTGTGAATCACATTGCTATAAAGCTTCGGATCGTGCATCACTTTTACGTAATCTTTGTTCTTCTGCTTGCAGGAAGTCGCTGAGACGAAAACTAATAAGATAAGGATTATAAAATTCAAAATATTTCTTCTTTTCATGATTGATTTTTTTTGGAAAATGTATGGTTTAAAAATTAAAAAATTAAAAAGGCCAGTAAGTGATTTTATCGTTTTTACGATCATAACCTAATTTGATGCTGTCTGTTACAATATCACCCAATTTGTATCGCGTTTTGTACGACACATTTACCGTAACACTTATAACAGAATCCGGATTTTTTGATACGCTGATAATAGAATCCAACTGTTTTTTATGTTCTATTGAATCGTAATCATTGAGCGAAAAATGATCGTAAATAAATTGGTAGTCTTTGATTACATCGGCGACAGTTTTTACAACTGTTTTTGCATCTGTCACTTCATAAGGTTTCGGGTCTTTCATTTTTGGAATAACCGTTGTTTTCATAAAATCCTTTGCCAGATTTTCGATATGCGCGTTGTCAATTTCGTGCGCGCTATTGTTGCAGGATGTAATTATTAATAAAAGAAATAACAGTTTTTTCATGAATAAATTTTAATCGGTTAAGGAATAACTTTCTCTTTTTGAAAATTTCCTTTTGTAAGAAAATTTGTATTGCAACGAAGTGGATTCCAAAGCAAACCACAAGCCGAGCACAGCACCAAAACTGCCTGAGCGTTCTATCCATTCAAATAATCCATATTTCGGATAAAAGATTTCGGAAGAAATTTTCCAGATAAAAAGCACCAGCAAAACAGATCTGAAAGGGCGGATCAAAACAGAAAGCGCGGCGATAATTTCAAATAATCCAATTGTTTGTGCTACGTCAGCAGGATGAATAAATCCCAGGGACACGTATTGATTCAACAAACTTTTTTTCTCCATAAGGTTGAGACATCCATGGCCTAAAAACAGGAAGAACACCACGAAACGCAGAACTGTAGCCACATTCGACAAGGTCCTTTCATCTATCGAAGTATTTATTTTTATTGGAGAAAAAAAGTATTTAAAATTTTTACCGATTCCACCTGAAAGAATTAATAGTGCCAATGGAGTCCCGAAATTTCCAAAGCGTTCTATAAATTCAGCAAAAGGCTCGCCCGATAATGGACGTAGCAAAGCAGTAATAAAACCCCAGATAAACAGCCATAATACAACTGCGCGAATTGGATAAATTAAAATTAAAAGCCCACATAAAATATCAAGGGTTCCTACAAAAGGCATCAGTTTAAATGAGAGTACTTCACCGATTCCAAAAACACCGAAATAATTACACCATACCCCTTTTGTAATAATTCCAAATGAGCCGTGTCCGATAAAACAAAGGGCACAAGCAATGCGTAAAGTATAATGAATTTTTTGTTCAGTATTTATTTTCAACATCTGATTTTTTTTATAAAATGCTGGTCAATCTTCTTTCATTAAATCCATTCGCAATCCAATGAAAAATTTGTTCATCATGCAAACAATTGAAAAAAGAGAGAAAACTTTTAGCTTCTTTAATAACGGGTAATAAATAAATCACAATTGCTGAATTCACTTTATGAACCCAGTAAGCAAACAAATTTTGCAGATTTTAATTTTACTAAGCTAAATCGGGAGGTTGTTCGGGGGAAAGATGAAAGGCAGCATGAAGATCAATTACTTCTGATGGTAGCCAAAAATTTTCGCGAATGCCGGAAGGTGAATTTATTTTTATAAAAAAAGTCGATTCATAAAAAACTGATTGAAGATTTTTTGCAGACACTTTGGAGTTGTCCGTCTTTTTCGAATTATTATTTTGAACAAGGTCATTGGAAACCTTAAAGAATTCATTTTTTGCAGTTTCCAAACGCATCTTAGTAGAATTTTGAATACACATTAAATAAAGTGTATCGTTGGAAAGTTTGCGCTTCACATACTTATACGTTATTCCATTTAAATTGACTTCGCCATTATAGCGTTCGTATGAAGCCCAACTATTTTGGTAAGCATTATGAACCGGAATTTTTAATTCAATGAGTTGTGATTCGTCGTAAGAATTATTGTCAAGAAAAGTTTCCAACTTTTCGTTTGCCTTCTGTTGCATAAAATCATACATCAGGCGATACCCAAACCAATTGAATGCAAAAAGAAGGAGGAAAAATATCGCAGTTATTTTTTTCAATACAATTCTTTAAAAATTGGTACAAATTAAAACAATCAATTTAATTAACAAACTTTTTATTTTTCTTCAAAAAAGAAAATAGAAAATCCTCATTTTTGTTGCTTTACTGAATCTCTATTGAACAATATATGTTTTTTTATCTTTTCCAATGCCTGTTAGCATTAGTGATTCCCATTGCTTTGGCAAAGTTGTTTTTAATTGTACAATCCCGTTTGGTGTAATGTCCAAGCCTCCAAAACCAAAAAGGACACTTTGCAAATATCCTCCTGCACCTGTGGCGAAATATGGATTTGTTCCACCTGCGGTTTCTGCCAAAACTCCGAAAGGAGGTAGTTTATTTGGAATATATGCTTTTTCAAAAGCATTAAATGCTTTTTCCGGTTCATTAAGTCGCGCATATAAAATAGCAAAGATTGCATGTGTCATCGCCGGAGATCCTTCCCCAATGCGACTTTCATAATATGCCAGGTCTTTTTTGATTTGTACGGGATCAGTGATTTCTTTTAAAGGATAGGCTAATAAATTTACATCAGTCTGCTTTATTTTTATTCCGTTATAACCGGCATATTCGGAGGTAACTCCGTCAGGTAATTTTAAAATAGGAATATTTTTTTCTACGTCCATCCAATCTGAATCCACCGGCTGACGCAGAATATTTGCAGCCATCACTGCATATCTCAAATTCGCTTTTGCCGCTGCATTTGTAAAGGCGTTATTGTTAACATTCTCTGCCCATTCATCTGCAGCCACCACATTATTGATATCATATTTTCCGGGCCCGTTTCTTTCAACACGACTTGTCCAGAAATCCGCACATTCTTTGATGATTGGAAAACCTTTTTCCCGAAGCCACGATGTGTCCTGCGTTACCGCAAAATAGTTCCATGCGGCAATCGCTACATCCGCAGTAATGTGATGTTCAAAAGGCCCGCTCAAAGCCCAAACTGGTGTTTCTTCATTTCCCGTTGCAGCACTTTCCCACGGAAACATCGCGCCTTCATAACCATGTGCAAAAGCATTGTGTTTTGCTTCTTTCAATCTTTGAAAACGATATTCAAGCATGCTCTTTGCCATCTCCGGATGAAGGACAAGGAGTACCGGAAACATCCACAATTCTGCATCCCAAAAAACATGGCCGTTGTAACCAAGACCGCTCAAACCCATTGGCGACGGGCTGTACGCTGTTCCACCTCTCACAAAAGAATACAAATGATACATGGCAGAATGTACATCACGCTGGCTCGCTTCGTCGCCATCAATTTCAATATCACTTTTCCACAAATCATCCCAGGCAGCATCATGAAACTGAATCAGTTTTTTTGCTCCCTGTAATTTTGCATAAATAACATAGCGCTGCGCTTCATTAAAAGGATCTTCATGTTGCGCGGTGGTAATTGACGCGCCGGCAATGGCAAAATGATAACTTGTTCCGGCTTTTAAATGCTTTTTAAATTTTGCGAGATGCATATTATTGTCCCACATTTCATGGATCAGTTCCGGCTCTGAAGCCGAAGGTTCATCAAACAAAAAAGTAGTTGCAGAAGCGATGGTTAATTTTCCAGTCGGGCTTTTTGCAACAGAAGAAAGCAAACTTATTTTTACATGCGGCCTGTCAATTTGATTAAAATAATTCTGTACATCTCGCAATTCATCAGGCGCTTCCATTACGCTTGCAGGAATGATTTCAATGTCTTTTTTTGCTGTAATCGTTACATCCACCAAAACATTGTAAGGCAAATTTCTTAACGCATAATAAGTATAAGAAACTGTGGCTTTATCATCGTAATCAAAAGTGGTTGTGAAATTAGCGTGTTTCATATCCAATACCTGGCGCATATTTTTTGCATCGCCGTTCCCTATCCTACGGCCATCAATATCGAGGTACATATTTACCAGGTTGAAACTTTGTAAAAAGTTGCTCACCATTCCACGGCCATATTGGTCGTAAGCGCCGTTAAGCACGACTGTCTTGCATTTCAGTGGTTCAGCAGAAGAAACAATTCCAATCATTCCGTTTGCTACAGTTTCTCCATAATAATTGGAAGGATTAATCTTATCAGCCACAATTTTCCATGGATCAGTTTTTTGAGAATAAGAAAATAAAAAAGAAAATACGAACAAGATGAGGAAGAAATACCTTTTCATTTATGGTAAATTTTAAAATTGATATCAGCAATAAATGTAAACTAAATTGTGAAAGGGAAAATAGATGGCAAATAAATTATCTAAAAGATAATAATAAAATTATTAAAACGATAATCTCATTTCATATTTTGCACATTCCTAATTTTTACAAATGAAGAAATTTTTATTCCTTGTGTTTTCTTTTATTGTTGTGGGGTTTGTTTGTAATTATATTTTTATTCCTGCAAGGTTGAAAATTTCTAAAACTGAATACATTAAATACAATGAAGATGACGCTTACAGAGTTTTAAGC
>JBEPVG010000196.1:0-4813 GCA_041691175.1 Chitinophagaceae bacterium | reverse complement strand
GAATATGCGCATGCAAATACTCTCCAGGGCTTCTAACATCAATCACAGGAAAGGTTTCAGAAAGGTTTAAAAAAATTTCAATATCAATTATTTCAGCAGGCATTCAGCAAATTACAATTAAGACGCAAACAAATTTTTTTACGAAACAACCATTTCTTTTTTTATCAAATAACTCCATGATATAATAGTAAATAAAAGCGTAATGAACGTGCGAATAGCGAGTGATCTAATGGTTATTACTTCATACAAACCGCCTAACTGAATGTGAATGAGCAATCCTATAAAAGTGATGATAAGAATACTTGCGGCGATAAATAATGAGACGGTCGTTCTTTTATCTTCCCTAAAAAAGCCATAAGCGGCAAACAGATAAATAAGCGAACAGATAAAACTTGCAAACAAAACGAACAAAACATAATGATCATCCGGTTTTCTAAACCAAAATAAATTGAACATAAACGAAACAGACAGAAATACAGAAATCAAGCCTAAAAGCAGCATGCAAGCTGCCGAAAATCTTAAGATAATTTTTCTCAACACAGTAATTTCTTCAAAAATAAAAAAATTATTTCATTTGCTTCATTCGAACAGTAAAATGCCTCAGAGCCGGTGCCTCGTATTCTATTTTCAGCCCTTTAATATTCTCACGATTTTTATATACTTCAATAATAACTTCTGCCACATAATCGATATGGCTTTGTGTATAAACTCTCCGAGGAATAGCCAGCCGAACCAATTCCATTATTGCAGGAATTAATTTTCCATCTTTATCATATTTGCCAAACATTAATGATCCTATTTCAACGCCTCGTACGCCGCCCTCAATATATAAAGCGGAAACGAGTGCCTGCCCCGGATATTGATCCGCAGGAATGTGTGGAAGCATTTCTTTTGCATCGAGATAAACCGCGTGTCCGCCAGCAGGCTGCATTACAGGCACATTTGCAGCAATTAACTTTTCCGTCAGATATTCGATGCTGCGAATGCGATATTGAAGATAACTTTCCTCCATCACTTCTTTAAGTCCGATTGAAATTGCTTCCAGGTCTCGTCCTGCCAAACCGCCGTAAGTTGTAAATCCTTCTGTAATAATCAATAAATTTCTGCATTGAATTGCAAGTTCTTCATCACGCAGCGCGATGAATCCTCCAATATTAGCAAAGGCATCTTTTTTCGCACTCATCGTGCAGCCATCTACATACGAAAATAATTCATGAGCAATTTCAGGAATAGGTACACTAAAATATTCTTTTTCGCGTTGCTTAATAAAATAACAATTTTCTGCAAATCGGCATGCATCTATGAACAAGCGAATATGATGTTCTTTGCAAATCGAACTTATTTTTTTGATGTTTTCCATACTTACCGGTTGGCCACCTCCGGAATTATTCGTTACAGTAACAATGCAAAGAGAAATATTTTTTGCACCCTTTTCTGCAATAAAATTTTCAAACGCAACTATGTCCATATTTCCTTTAAACGGCGCAGGAACCGATGGAATTTTTCCTTCAGCACATAAAAGATCAATTCCTTCAGCACCTGAGAACTCAATGTTGGCACGGGTTGTGTCAAATAATGTATTGCTGACAACATATTTTCCTTTCCCACCTACTACAGAAAATAAAATTTTTTCAGCAGCACGTCCCTGGTGAGTCGGGATTACAATTGGCATCCCTGTTAAATCCTGAATTGTTTTTTCAAAATGGAAAAAGCTTTTACTTCCCGCGTAAGATTCATCACCAATCATAATGCCGGCCCATTGCGCGCTGCTCATTGCGCTCGTTCCGCTGTCTGTAAGTAAATCAATTAATACATCATCAGCATGAATTAAAAAAGGGTTATAAAATGCGTCTTTTAAAATTTTAATTCTTTGTTCTTTTGAGGTAAATAGAATCGGTTCAACAGATTTTATTTTGAAAGGTTCAATAATAGTATTCATGATAAAAAATAATTTTCGTAAATAACTTTCAATGCTTTTTCATTGAAAAAAATGAAGAGATCGTGAGTGTAATATTCTGAAAAAAATAAGAAAAAGCCAGGGGAATTAGGTAGGTTTTCTAATGATATTTATCCAGAGAAGAATCATGGTGCAAAAATAGTCGTATTTAAATAAATAGAAAAATACGCGGATAAAAACAGAAAATAGAAAATTCTGTTATTTGTTGGTTTACTGAGAGTGGCTACAGGAAAGTCTTTTAGAAGTTCAGGATTAACCTTCTCTTCCTACTTTAGCAATTGTTTCAGGGCGCTAACCGTTTCTGTCGGATCAGCCTCTATACCTTCTTTTTGAAAAACTAAAACACCATTTTTATCTAAAACGGAGATTATATTGCTATGAGAAAAATTTCCTTCAGCATCTTTTTGAAATTGCACATTTAATAATACAGAAAGCGTTCTTACTGCGTTTTCATCTCCATGCAACAAAGTCCAATTTCCGTCTAAGGCATAATTATGAGCAAATTTTTTCAATTGATCAGGTAAGTCTCTTTCAGAATCAAAACTTATAAGTAAATAATTTACATCTTTATTATCCGACTTTATTTTGTCTTCAATACTTTTAATATCAGCGGTCAAACGCGGGCAGGCATAAGTGCAATGTGTAAAAATCATTCCAACAACAGTCGGTTTTCCTGCAAAAGAAGAGAGCGTAATTTTTTTATTATCCTGCGTTTCAAAAGTATCAGGCAATTGATAAATACTTTCAGAAGATATAGTTCCGACAGGCGCTACAGCGCTTTTGGGAGCCTCGCCAATAAATGCAGATTCGGTGCCTGAATGGGAACATCCAAAAACAACCAAAGCAAAAAATATAAAAAAAACTGGTTTCATTCTATTTATTTTAAATCTTTCACGCAACGAAATCCCAAACTCGAAATACAATAATTGCCTTTTAAACTCGCACGATAACCAAAACGTAAATAAGTCGCATAGTCTGTTTTATCGACTACATTTATTGCTCCGCCGGCACAAAAGTTTTTAAAGTCAGCTTCACTATTGTCGCGTGAATCTTTTGAAGCTATAAAACTATTAAAATTAAAAGTCCATTCCCAAATCAAACCATTCATATCGTACAATCCGTATTGATTTTGATACGTGGATTTTACATTCGGAAGGATTCGTGGATTTGGTTTTGTATACCAGTCCAAAATAAAATCAGTAAGTGATTTAAATTTAAAATTTTTCGGTGCTCCATTCGCTGCTAATTCCCACTGTGCAACGGTTGGCAACTTTTTATTTTTCCATTTGCAGTAGGCATCAGCTGCAAACCATGAAACATTTACAACAGGAGAATTGTAAATTATTTTATTCGCCGCACCTATTTCTACATCACTTTTCCAGTGTCTTAAATAATTCGTATCTGCAAAAATGTGGTTCACTTTTGATCTTCGCCAATTTGGATTTGCTTTTACAAACTCAAGAAATTCCGCGTTGGTTACCGCAGATTCATCCATCTTAAAAGCAATAACATAAATCGGCTTGTTATTTTTGGTAACAAAAAACGGTTTATAATCTCCTGATGAAACTGTTACCATCTTTTTTTCAGAAACAACTGTTTTCTGCTGCGCATTTGCTTCGCAAAAGAAAACAGTTATCATTAAAATGGATAAAAAGTATTTCATTTTTTTGCCGGATAAGAACCGGCTTTTTTATTTCAATTTTTGATAGAGAGAAGGATTTTCAGGCCCCGCTACTTTTATCTGTGCAATTGCCCCTTTGTTGAAAGCTCTGAAAATAGAGTGATCCACAAGATTAATTACTTCCGGAACCTGCATTTTCATTTCTACGATTGTAGCGCCGCCACTTGGAATCAAAGTAGTTTGAACATCATCATTTGTCTGCGTACCACCTTCCATGTAAACTTTTGTAAAAATCTGGCCAATAGCATGAAAAGAAGAAACAAGATTTGGACCGCCATTTCCAACATACAATCTTACGGTTTCACCAACTTTTGCTGTCAAGGCATTAGGCCCGGTAGTAGATCTTACGCGGCCATTAAATAATACATAATCCGGATTTTCTGCAAGGGCTTTTGTTTCGTCAAAATCCTGTAATCCTGGTGCATCATATTTGCCCTTTGTATAAAAATCTCCCTGCATTAAATAATATTCATGATCAACTTTTGGAAGACCACCTTGTGGCTCAACCAATATCAAACCATACATTCCATTGGCGATGTGTAAAGGCACAGGCCCTGTGGCGCAATGATATACAAACAGCCCGGGATGTAGCGCACGAAATTGAAAATGAGTTGATTGTCCGGGAGCAGTAGAAGTAGCATCAGCGCCGCCTCCAGGTCCAATTACAGCGTGTAAATCAATACTGTGAGTCATCTTGCTTTCAGGTGCATTTTTTAATGTAAAATCCACAAGATCACCTTGTCTTACGCGGATAAAATTGCCTGGAACGTGGCCACCAAAAGTCCAAAAAGTGTATTGAGAACTATCAGAAATCGGCATCACTTTTTCTATTGATTCCAATTGAACAATTACTTTTTTTGGAGAAGTATAAGTAAGTGGTTTGGGAACGTTCGGGGCGAAAGTTAGTTCAGCATTAACTGTCCCGGTAAGCACAGTATCTATTTTGTTTTCAGCGTCAGAATTTCCGGAATTTGTTTTGCAGGAAAAAAAGAAAAGCATCGAAGAAATCAACAGAACTACAAAAAGTACCGGGGATTTTAAATAAAAAAATTTTCTTGAGATGTGTAACATGGTTTTCGATTTATGTTTTAAAATGTTGGTTGCTTTGATCCAATCAAAATTGCGGGGCAAATCTCCTTTGAATTAACTTTTAAAAAAAGGAGGTTTATCATTAG
>JBEPVG010000195.1:0-4815 GCA_041691175.1 Chitinophagaceae bacterium | reverse complement strand
TTGTGTGTAGGTGTCGGATTATCATTTACCATCATCGGATATTCCATTTGATCCGTGCCATCAAAGACGGTAATATGATTAAAAGGAAAAGGATACTTTGGGTAAAATTGACTCGTTAAATAAACTGTCTGATGAGCCTGGTTCGCCACATCAAAATAATCCTGATGAATTTTGTTGTAAACCGCCTCAGCCGTCGTTCTGCGGCCTGTTGATGAATCTACTAAAACCGAACTTGCATCCCATAAATAATGATCACTTAATGCGAATGCAAAATCAGTGACATTATTTGCAGAAAATTTCCAAACGCCTGTTGCATCATTTTTCAAAACATCATTTTTGATATAATCTGTTGAATCAATCACATGAATAATTTGTGTATCAATGGATGCAGTTTTTATTTTATCCAAAATCATTTTAGTAAAATTATCTGCTGGATTTTCCCTGTCTCCTGTAGCCCAAACAATATAATTTTTTGGAAGAGAAAGTTCTACATTGAAATTTCCAAAATCATTATAAAATTCCTGTGATCCGTTGTAACTCCACGTATCCCAGCCATCGACATCATCATAAACAGAAATGCGTGGGAAAAAATAAGCAATAAAATAAGACGTGCTGTCAACCATTCCGGTACGAACCGGTGAACCAGTATTTACTTTGTAATTCCAGCTAATTTCAAAATCAATTTTTGAATGTGGCAATATTTCCTGTGAAGGTTTTATGTACAGATTGGTATTGTTATGAAAAGCTTTTTTTCGGTTATTAAAACTATCAATACTCTCTAATCCTATTTTAAAAGATTCAATTTGCACTCCGTTGTTCAAATCTTTTTCTGCAATAGGACTTAATCTTTGTACTCCTTTTTTATAAAGATCCGGATACAAACGAACGATAACTTCTTTCAAAGTATCAGGACTATTATTAAAATAATGAATGGTTTCTTTTCCTTGAAGCAATTGAGTTGCTGGGTTAAAACTTACTTTAATATCATAATCAGCTTTATTTTGCCAATAATTTATTCCAGGCTTTCCTGACACAGTTCGAGTCTGATTTTTATAAGCATCTTGAATGTTGGTGGTGGTGAATAAATCTTGAGAAAATACATGTGAAGAAAAAATTAGAGTTACAATAAATAGAGAAATTTTAATCTTCATAATGTTAATGTTTAAGATAAGTTTTCATGAATGTAAAGAAATTATTTTTGAAAGTAAAGCAACAAATATTTATGATTTCTATTTTTTTAAAGAATATAAATATTAGTACTGAATATAATCCAATTTACAAATTGGTTGGCAGATCTAATATATATTTTTAATTAATCCTGCAAATTCAACATATTAACTTTCTGCCATACTGTCGCAATTTTTTATTTTCCTATCTTTGCACGCTAAGAAATGAAATTGAAATGCCGGAGTTAACTCTTAATAAAAAACATGATGAAAGCAGGCAGGGAGAAGCATTTGCGCCACGGGAACTGATTAATATTACTCCTTTTACAAAAAAATTTTATATAGAGAGTTATGGCTGCGCCATGAACTTTGCCGATAGCGAAGTTGTCGCATCTATTTTGCAAAAACAAGGTTTTGGAATCACTGCAAAATTTGAGGATGCCGACATGATTTTTATAAATACTTGCTCTATTCGGGAAAAGGCTGAGGCTACCGTAAGAAAAAGATTGACGGAGTTTAGAAAAATGAAAAAACTCAATCCAGGATTATTGGTTGGCGTTTTGGGTTGCATGGCAGAAAGATTAAAGTCAAAATTTTTAGAAGAAGAAAAATTAGTTGACATTGTTATTGGCCCGGATGCGTATCGTTCCTTACCAACCTTAATTGAAGAAGCAGAAAGCGGACAAAAAGGTGTGAATGTTTTATTAAGCCGCGAAGAAACTTACGGCGACATTTCTCCAATTAGATTAAACAGCTATGGAGTAACGGCTTTTGTAAGCATCATGCGTGGTTGCAATAATATGTGTTCCTTTTGTGTAGTTCCATTTACACGCGGCCGTGAGCGCAGTCGTGATGCGGCTTCTGTGATAAAAGAATGTACAGATTTAGTAAATGAAGGTTATCGCGAAGTAACTTTATTAGGGCAAAATGTGGACAGTTATCAATGGGTAAACCGGGAAGATAATTCTGTAATATCTTTTGCAAATTTGTTAGAAAAAGTTGCACAAATATCACCTTTGCTTCGCGTCAGATTTTCTACTTCTCATCCAAAAGACATCACTGATGAAGTTTTATTTACCATAAAAAAATACGACAACATTTGTAAGTACATTCATCTTCCGGTTCAAAGTGGAAGCACCAGAGTTTTGCAAATGATGAACCGCACTTATACACGCGAATGGTATATTTCTAAGGTAAACCGAATCAGAGAAATTCTTCCGGGATGTGGATTATCAACGGATTCAATTACAGGTTTTTGCGGAGAAACAGAAGAAGATCACCAGGAAACTTTAAGCCTTTTTGAATATTGCGAATACGATCTCGCGTATATGTATTTTTATTCTGAACGTCCGGGAACTCTTGCAGAAAGAAGGTTTAAAGATGATGTGCCGCTTGAAGTAAAAAAAAGAAGGCTGCAGGAAGTTGTGGCGTTACATCGCATTCATTCATTAAAAAGTATGGAAAGAGATTTGGGGAAAACATTTAAAGTTTTAATAGAAGGCGATTCTAAAAAAAGTAATGAAGTCTGGGCCGGCAGAAGCGATCATAATAAAATGGTGGTATTTCCAAAAGCAGGAAATTTAAAAAAAGGAGATTATATAGATGTTTTTATAGAAAGCTGTACCGCAGGTACTTTGATGGGTAAAATAAAAGATGATTAATGAGGTTTGTTTTTAAGAAGAATTTTAAAAAAAATTTAGATAAATAAATGGATCAGCAAGCAATAAGAAACAGGTTTGGAATAATAGGTAATTCGCCTGCTTTGGTACATGCATTGGATGTTGCGATACAGGTTTCTAATACGGATCTAAGCGTTCTAATCAATGGCGAGAGTGGCGTAGGGAAAGAGGTTTTTTCTTTAATTATACATTCACTTTCTGCAAGAAAGCACAATCCTTTTATTGCCGTTAACTGTGGCGCTATTCCTGAAGGAACGATTGATTCTGAATTGTTCGGGCATGAAAAAGGATCGTTTACAGGCGCTGTCGATAGCCGTAAAGGTTACTTTGAAACGGTGAACAGCGGGACCATTTTTTTGGATGAAATTGGCGAACTTCCTTTGGGCACACAAGCGCGTTTATTGCGCGTTCTCGAAGCAGGCGAATACATTCGCGTAGGTTCTTCTAAAGTGCAAAAAACGGATGTGAGAGTGATTGCTGCAACAAATAAAGACCTGCTGGAATATACACATTCAGGAAGGTTTCGGGAAGATTTGTATTATCGCTTAAATACTGTACCAATAAGGGTTCCGGCATTGCGCGACCGCAAAGAAGATATCCCGTTATTGTTTAGAAAATTTGCTGTTGATTTTGCGGAAAAATATAAGTCACCCTCGGTTCAATTGAGTGAAGACGCAAAAGAAATTTTAATTAATTATCCATGGCCTGGAAATGTGCGCGAGCTAAAAAATATTGCTGAGCAAGTGTCTGTACTTTCAAAAGATAAAACCATAAATGGCGACCAGTTGAGAAGATTTTTACCCGAAACAAATTACAATCGCCTGCCGGTTCTTGTTTCTCATCAGCAGGGAAATAATCAGAAGGAATTTGCCAATGAAAGAGAAATATTATACAAATTATTTTTTGATGTAAAGAAAGATGTGACAGAATTAAAAAAAATGTTTTTTGACGTTTTGCAAAATCCTTCTATAAATAATAATCATTTCAGAAATGAACCGATGTTGAATGATTTCCGCGAAGAACAAAGGCCATCTTCAATTTCTTCAGGGCAGCCGATGGTAATTGATAACAATAATATTGACGCGCACCAGGAAGTGGAAGAATCGCTCAGCATAATGGATGCAGAAAAGGATCTGATCATTAAGGCATTAAAAAAACATCGGGGGAAAAGAAGAGATGCATCAAGCGATTTGGGCATCAGCGAACGAACTTTGTATCGAAAATTGAAAGAGTATAACATTAATGAATAAGTTTTCAATTATTTAATTATTGATTACTCATAAATTCGGTTTCGTTTAATTCTTGAAAAAAAATTCGTGTCTAAAAATATTTTTAAAAAAAATGAAATCTAAATCAACCATAAAGCTTTTTGTAATTCTTGGCTTTCTCTCATTGATTTTCAGTTTTGCAACCTGTAAATATTCATTTAAAGATACTGCTCCCATTCCTCCGGAAATAAAAACTTTCAGAGTAAATTTATTTCAAAATAAAGCACGTTATGTGAATCCGACAATCGCGCCACAATTAACTGAAAAGCTGCGTCAAAAAATTATTGGCCAAACAAGATTACGTGAAACAAAAAATGACGACGCGCATTACGATATCAGTGGATATTTATCAGATTATAGTGTAACCACAAGTGGCGTTGCAAATAAGGCTGCAGCGAGTAACAGACTGAATGTTACTTTTCACCTCATCTTTAAAAATACGATTGATCCTGATCCTGCAAAAAGTTTTGAAACTGACCTAACCAGTAATTATGATTACCCTGCAAATCAAACCTTGCAACAAGAGGAATCGAACGAGATGGATAAAATTCTTAAAACCGTTACAGATGCTATCTTTAATAAAATATTTTCTCTGTGTCATATATTCACCTTCTTATTTTTATTAATTCAATTTTAGTTTAATATAATATATATACATACAGAGAGAGAGAGAGATAGAGAGTGAAGAGTGAGAGAAGAGAG
>JBEPVG010000194.1:0-4815 GCA_041691175.1 Chitinophagaceae bacterium | reverse complement strand
GCGAATGATTGTCCCCGGCCAATGGTCAACTCCAGGAATGATCAAATCGATGAAACAAACTTTTAAATAGATCTGATTGATCCGGATATTTTATTCAAAAAAAATATAGTAAACGAATAAATAAATGATTTTTCCATTTTTTAAAATAGAAAAATCAATAGGAATTTATTTAAATTACCCGCGTGATTGATTAATTTGTTGCATCAGTAAAGCAACAAAAAAATAAGATTTTCATTTTTAAAAGCATTGGAACTAAAGTGTATAAAAGTTATTTCATTTTATGACCCTGAATAAATGCGTATCTCAATGTAACCGAAGCCTGACTAAATTTATAAGAATATTGAACGTCTGAATTAAATGGAAGCCTGATGGGAAGCAGATAGGCAGCAGAAATGTTTAAATTTCTTTTTATAATAATACCCGCTTCCGGATGAACTGTAATCCGGTCATCCGGGCCAACGCTTTTTATGTATTTCCCATTACTGCCTTGTTGAGTTTGAAAATTGAACAATACCGGAAGCGCACCTGCAACTTCAACATAAAAGGAAAAATCAGGCTTTTTTATAAACATATATCCTGCTCCCAAATTGATCGTTACAACCATCGCTTTTACTTTTGAAGAAGCTTTGCTTAAATCGCTTAATAAGGAAAATATATTAATAGAAGGTTGAAAGAAAATTTTTCCAAAATTTCTTTGATTATAAATTCTTAAAGCAAATTCCAAAGATGGAGTGAAGGAGTTTCCGTGAAATAGGGATGAACTATTCTTTTCTAGTGAAGCAATATTCTGATTCGCTCCTAATCCAATCAATATTTCACCAGGGTATTTATTGCGCAGTTTTCCTGAAGAGTGTTGTTTATCATTTAATATTTCTGCAAAAAAATTAATGAGGTCAGTTTCTTTGTAAGCCAATAGATTTATTTTATGCTGAAGACCTGGGATATCTTTATTAGAAAACTCATTATTTAGAAAAATTTTGTATCCATTAAAAGGAACAATATCCTTATTATCGAGCGTTTCATAAAATTCAAGCTCCTGAATATTGTCGTTGTCAGAAAAATAAAAATTGCTTCTTTTTTTATCGACCAATTTATATAAAATGTAATTATTGAATTGATAAATTTTGCGTAAAAAAACATGGACACTATCTTTAATTAATTCATTGCTTTGAATGCTTTGCGATTTCATAGCATCATCGGTATTTAAAATCCGTGTTCCGTTATAGCTGACGTATGTGTCGGAGCCCGCAGTAAAACTTTTGCAATTTTGGGGAGTTAATGTAATTATCGTTCCACTATTATCTTTAAAAAGTGCAGTAGTTGGAATTTTAGACCATTCTTTATAATTCTCAATTGTACCTGGTATAGTTTGTCCATCTAAGGTTACGTAGGAATTCTGGCTAAATGAAAATAATGAATAAAATAGAAGGAAAGAAATAAAGATGCCTTGTTTCATAGAGTAGTTAATTTGGATACAAAGGAAGAAGAATCTTTCAATTTCTCCTAATCTATTTTTATGGTTTCAGAATTATTTATTGCCAATAGTAAAACATTAAATAAGAACGATTTTAATTTCGTAAAATCCAAATTGGAATTGATTTTGTTTTTGGAGAAATAATTTATCTATTGGAACATTTTCCTTGTATGCATTACCGTTAGGGTAAATAAGATTATCACTGATAAATATAATTATTGACTTCGGGGTAAATTGTCGTCGCAGGAAATATCCACATCATTCTTTCAATTCATCAAGAATCGGAATTTTCACTCCGTTTATTTCCGTTTGTTTAGTAGCATTCAATTGTTCAAAAACAGCAATCGTGTTCTTTCCCTTTTTTAACCAACAACCTGGTAAATATAGTGTTTGCTGGGGCCCTACATTCCAATAACGGCCAAGGTTGTGCCCGTTTACAAACACAATCCCCTTGCCCCATTTACGCATATCTAAAAAGGTGTCGCCTGTTTTTGTAAGATTAAAGGAGCCGTTATAAATTACCGGATTATTTTTCGTGTATGCATAACCGTTAACTTGCAAAGATGGTTGATGATCCATAGGTATTTTATACATTTTCCAATTTCCGGTAATCTCATTTCCATTTATCATAACAGGGCTTATAATTCCTTTAAGATTGTGAATAATTTCTGCGCCATAATTAATTCTTCCCATATTTTCAACCAAAATTTCAAGCATGCCATTAAAAGGAATATCAATATCGCAAGAATAATTTTTATCGTATCGGTTCAACTCGCCGACTCTTTTTCCATTTACATAAACAAGCGCATAATCTCTCAAACCTTTGATTTCTAACTTTCCATTTACAGGTTGGGTAAACTTTTTATTGTATAAAACGTAACCATAACCCTGGTTTAGATCTTCGAAAGTTTTTGGGGTATCACTTTCTACAGGCTTAATTTTTTCTTTAAAAATAAAAAGATCAATGGCTTTATTTAATTTGATGGAAGGGATTTCAATAACCGGGATGGGAGAGGGTATTGGCGGAATTTTATAAGAAACATTTTGTTGAAATAATTTGCGCAGCGCAAGATATTTCGGTGTTGCCCAGCCCGCTTCACTGATCGGCGCATCGTAATCATAACTGGTGATATCGGGTTGAATATCGTGTTCCTTATCATAATTAGCGCCGCTCGTAAATCCAAAATTTGTTCCACCATGAACCATATAAAAATTAAAAGAAATTCCGGCTTTCAGATATTTCTCTGATTGCGCAACCACACTTTCCGTAGAAACTTTTTGAAAAGGTTCGGCCCAATGATCGAGCCAACCGGGATAAAATTCTGCAACCATATAAGGCCCCTGATTTTGGTGATACTCATTCACTGCTTTCTTTAAAAAATCAATATTATCTTCTCCGTTTGCAGTAGGTAAAGCGCCGGCAATTGTTCCGCCATTAAATAGTCCGCTTCCATCAGAGGTAAATAATGGAACATCAAAACCAGCATCGATTAATTGTTGTTTAATGGCGGCACTGTACGCTTTATGCTCTTCCAAAGAAATATCTTTTCTCTGAGCAACATAGGAACCAAATTCGTTTTCTGCCTGCACCATTATGATTGGGCCACCGTGAGTTATTTGTAAATTTTTTACTTCTCCGGCAAGATGATTTATGTACGTTTTGCACGAATCTAAAAACGGTTTATTATTCGCCCTTATCACAAGTGAATCTACTTTCTGCAACCACCATGGATAGCCACCAAACTCCCATTCAGCGCAAGCATAAGGGCCAGGACGAAGTATTACAAACAATCCAACTTGTTGCGCTGTTTTTACAAACTCAGCAATATTTCTGTTGTCAGTTTTAAAATCCCAAACACCCGGTGCAGTCTCCTGGTAATTCCAAAAAACATAGGTGGCCACGGTATTCAATCCCATCGCTTTGATCATTTCTAATCTCTGTTTCCAATAAGCTTTTGGAACGCGGGCAAAATGCATTTCTCCTGAATGGATCTGAATTGGTTTTCCATCATATACAAAGTTCCCGTTTTTTATTTCGAATGTATGCTTTGGTTGTGCAAAAGAAGTTGTGAATACTGATAATAATAATAATAAGTAAAAGACAATTTTCTTCATAATTTTTATTTTAATACTTCTGAAATACCATTTGCTACAGGATGTTCAGCAGTAAATTTTAATCCCAATAGTGAAGCAATGGTTTGTGCAAATTGTTTTTGATAAATCTGCATGTCACTTTTTACTTCACCTTTTGCCGGAGTATCAGGTCCCATAACCGCAAACCAGATTTCATGCGCATCAATAATATCGCTTCCATGATCTGTCCACTGATCTTTATTTTTATCGCCTCGACCATGATCAACAGTGATAAATAGAGAAGTTTTGTTTTTGTATTGCGGCAGGCTTTGAATATAATTCCAAATGTCTTTTACCCATTCATCAAACTGATGTGCAGCTTCTAAATAATCTTTGTAATGACCAGCGTGCGCCCATTCATCGGTTTCTCCATAAGAAATGTAAAGTACTTTTGGTTTTCTTGTTTTCAAATATTCCATGGCTTCATAATGTGTAAATACATCAAGGCATTCCTCCATATTGAATGGTTTGTAAGAATCCTTCAACATTGAATTAATAAGTTGTTCTTTTATCGTTGGATTTTTGCCGCCTGTGGGCGTGAATCCAGCGACGACCGGAAACCCACAACGCGGTTTATTTAAGATCCTATCGAATGCATCCCACGCACCAAAAGCCGCTACTCGATTTTTAAATTTTGGTTGTTTATTAATAAATTCCAGAACATTTGTGTTGGGATTATTTTTATAATTATTAGAATTAACCAACGTGTCTACGAACCCGCAAAATATTTCGCTATAGCCCGGATATGAGAACCAGTAAGGATTTGAATTATCGACTTTATTTCCAAAATTACGATTTCCATAAATTTGTCCGTTTACTGCTATTTTATTCCAAAGAAAAGGAAGTAATTTTCTTCTTCTTTCTGAAACATCATTTGCCCAATATTTTTTGTAAATAAAATCACTGTCGCCCTGGTTGTATTTTCTTTGATTTCCAATCGCTGAATCCATTCCTCCAAAAACTTCCTGCCAGCGAAAACCATCAGTTGTGATAACGATAATATTTTCAGTTTTTTGCTGCGCAAAAGAAAAATGAATGTTGGTAAAAAAGACAAATAGAAAGAGGAAAGTAACTTTGTATTTTTTCATTTTGGCGGTTTTAGGTTTTGAAAACGCTTTCTTATTATTAGAGTTTACAAACTACAGTAAACGAACAAATATCTGCAAATCTTATTTTCTATTGCATTAAACTTTTGGAGAAAATCTTTT
>JBEPVG010000193.1:0-4816 GCA_041691175.1 Chitinophagaceae bacterium | reverse complement strand
CCCGGCTGACCTGAATTCTGCATAACAGTAACCCCAGAAACACGTCCCTGCAAGGCCTGCTCTATTCTTCCGTTTGGAACATTTTGAAGATCGGATGCTTTTACGCTGGAGATTGCTCCGGTAACATTTGATTTCTTTTGAGAACCATAACCAACAACAACAACCTCATTGAGATTGGAAGTTGACCTAACAAGTGAGACCGAAATTGTATTTCCCACGATAGGAACTTCTTTGGTCACAAAACCGGTAGAACTTATGGTTAAGGTTTTAGCATTTTCTGGAACAGAAAGTTTAAAATCGCCATTCACATCAGTAGATGTTCCCAGGTTGGTTCCTTTAAAAATAACGGAAGCCGCCAATATTGGGGTTCCGCTTTCATCACTTACTTTTCCGGTAATTGTTTTATTCTGTGCCCATGTTGTAAAGCTAAAAAACAAAATACAAAAAAGAAACGAGATTCGTTGGAGGTTTTTTTTCATACGCAGATATTTTTAAAAATTTAGTTTGGCCAATTTTTGTCTTGGAGCAACAAAGATAGGACAACATTTCATTCACCAAATAAAAAAAACTACCTCCCTGCCTCTTTAAAATGAAAAATCTAATAATATTTTTAGTGTGTACTTGGATTCAATAAAACAAGAATTGCGAATATTTATTCGTTTACTGATTAAAAAAAATCCGTCTCTATTATTACAGGACGATTATTATAATTAAGGCTTTAATAGTTGCTTGCGTGATGAATAATAACTCCAGGCGATATTCTAACAATTTAAAAATTAGAACACAAATTTATTTATCTTCAAACTTTATCAACCAACAAAAATGCTTGAAGTAAATTTCAATCCCTTTCCGGAAATAAAAACAGAACGGCTTTTATTAAGGCGGTTAAAGAAGGACGATACAGAACAGATTTATAAATTACGCTCGGATGAAAATGTTATGAAATTTATTGGAAAAAAACCAATTGTTTCTATGGACGAAGCATGGGAATTTTTCAATTTGGTAGATAATTCTTTACAAAGTAATTCAGGAATTACCTGGGCAGTCACGCTAGTAGAAGCTCCGGAAAAATTGATCGGAACTATTGGTCTTTGGCGTTTGATTAAAGAAAATTTTCGTGCCGAAGTCGGATACATGTTTTTACCCGATTATTGGCAAAAAGGATTGGCTAAAGAATCGCTTTTGAAAATAATAGAATATGGTTTTAATGAAATGAATTTGCACAGCATTGAAGCGCATATTAGCCCACGTAACTCTTCATCCGCCTCACTTTTAGAAAAAACCGGTTTCACAAGAGAAGCTTATTTTAAAGAAGATTATTTCTTCAACGGCGCTTTTGAAGATACCGCGGTTTATTCCCTGTTGGCAAAATAAATAAGAGAAAAATTTTAGGCAAGATTTTCCAAACATTTTGCAAGATCAATCCCTTTTCCCAGGACACCTTTAAAAATATCTCCCATCTTTTTTACTCTTTCCAAAGAATTAAAAATCATAAATTGTTTAGGGGATAATCCTTTTTTTACTTCTTTCCATAATAAAGGAGTTGAAACTGTAGCTCCTGATTTTGGACGCACACAGTAAACTGATGAAATCGTTTGCCCGCGCCTGTTTTGCAAATAGTCCAGGTAAATATGCTTGTTACCGCGCTTTTGCAAATTCCGTTCGAGCGTGGTAAAAGTCTTAAGCTCTTCGTTCACCAGCATGCAGACGATATAAGTAAAATCTTTTACCTGCTCATAAGAATATTTTTTTTCTGTTGGCACATAAATATGCATTCCTGATGCGCCGGAAGTTTTGCAAAAAGATTCCGCACCGGCCTTATCCAAAATATCTTTAACTTTAAGCGCAACTTCAATTACCTGGTCAAATGTATTTTTTTCGGAAGGATCAATATCAATCATTAAATAATCAGGATTGTCCAGAGATTCTATCGTCGAATGCCAAGGATTTATTTCAATGCAACCGAGGTTATTTAAATAAACAAGTGTTTGAATATTATCACACACGATGTAATTGATTTCTTTATTGTTGGATTCCGAATGAACCTTTTTGCATTTTACAAATGGAGGCGTTTTATTTGCCGCATTTTTTTGAAAAAAACTTTGTGAATTAATTCCGTTTGGATGTCTCAAAAGAGACTCTGGCCTGCCTTTCAGATATGGAAGAATATAATCAGACATGGAAATATAATAATCCACCACCTCCCCTTTTGTGATTTCTTTTTCAGGAAAATATATTTTGTTGACATGGGTGACTTTTATTTTATCTTTTCCAAAAGTGTAAATTTTATCGGCGCTTTTCGTTGTTTCTTTTTTCGTTGAAGTTTTTTTTGAAGTACTTTTCTTTGCAGCCGGTTCTTTTTCAACTGGTATTTCTGCTTTAATATTTTCCAGGTTTACTTCATCTACCGTTTTATCACTTCTTAAATGCAAAAAAACCGGGTGACGAAATTTCCCATCCGCCGTCACCTCTGAATATTTTACTTCACAAACTATTTGCGGCTTTACCCAGGTGGCTGATGAATTATTTTTTATTTTTTCTGCAAAGGGAGATTTTTTTTGCACAATTGGTTGCAACAAGTCATACAATTCTTTGAGAGATTGTTGATTAAAACCTGTGCCTGCATTACCAGCGTAAATAAACTTATTTCCTTTTTTAAATGCAAGAATTAAAGACCCAAAATATTTGCGGGAGCCTTCCGGTGGCGTATATCCGGCGATAATCGCTTCTGCAGTTTTATGATTTTTTATTTTTAACCAATCGGATGTTCGTTTGCCGGGAAAATATTTCGAATCAATTTTCTTGGCCATAATTCCTTCAAGATTTTGTTCTTCAGAAACCTGGAAAAATGACTTTCCTTTTTCAAGAATATGATCCGAATATTTTATCACCGGATTTTCAGGAATTATTTTTTGTAATAATTCCTTGCGTTCAATTAATGAAAGCCCCGTTGTGTCCTTTCCGCTCAATTCCAGCAAATCAAAAATATGATACTGAATCGGTCGATTTTGATTTTCAGAATAATGTTGTAAAAATTGAAAATCAGGTTTTCCTTCATCATTTAAAACAACAATTTCTCCATCAACTATTGCTTGCGCTTTTATCTTTTTTAATTGGTCAACAACAATGGGATAAGTTTGTTGAAAGTTAAGCCCATTGCGGGAATAGAGTAAAATTTCTTTTTTGCTTTTATTCGCAATGGCCCGGTATCCGTCCCACTTTATTTCAAAAAGCCAATCCTTATCGTCAAAGGCTTTTTCTGCTTGCCTGGCAAGCATCGGTTTTACAAAATCGGTCAACTTTTTTTTATTCCGAAAATCGGTGTCTGCAACAATTTTTGAAGAAGAGGCTTTGATATTTACTGAACTTTTAGTGGAGTTTTTTTTTTCGTGGGCTTTTTATTTTCTTCAAGCCATTTATTTATCGGAGAATTCTTTTTCGTGTGTTCTTCACTGTTATACTCCGTGTCAACCGCATATTTATCATGGTGTTTTATCAACAGCCAACTGTTATCTTCTTTGCCTTTTAATTTTACCAAAACAAATTCGCCTTTTAATTTTTTTCCAAATAGCTGGAATTTAAAATCACCTGATTTCAATCCGGCACGAAGATTTTTTTCTGCAACATCCTGCGGAGAATTCTCCATGTCGGTATAGGTTCCTTCATCCCAAATTTCAACTATGCCGGCTCCATAATTTCCTTCGGGAATAATGCCTTCAAAATTTTTATAATCATAAGGATGATCCTCAACCATCATAGCCAATCTTTTGGTTTTCGAATTCATCGAAGGGCCTTTGGGAACCGCCCAGCTTTTTAAAACACCATCCAACTCCAAGCGAAAATCATAATGCAACCGGGAAGCTTTATGCCGTTGTACGACAAAGATCAATTTAGATTCAGATCTTTTCACTTTACCGGAAGGTTCAGTTGTTTCTTTAAAATTTCTTTTTTTATTATAAGGTGTCAGTTCCATCAGGATGCTTTTTTACGTTTTACTTCAAGGCTTGCTTTCAATTGCTCCATCAGATCTTTTGTTCGGCTGTGTACCACTTTCATTTCAGGCGCTTTGATTTTTTTGCCTTTTGATTTTGCCTCGATTAATTTTAATAATTCATCATTATAATTGTCTTTGTATTTTGAAATATCAAATTTGCCGGTGAGCTGATCAATCAGGGAAATGGCCATTTTTAATTCAGCAGGTTTTACTTCCGTATTTTTTGGAAGCGTCAATTGATTTGGATCTCTTATTTCTTCCTCAAATCTTATTTTATTCAAAACGATTACGTTTTTATCGGGGCGCAAAATTGCAAGCGCCTCTTTGTTACGCATAACAAAAGTAGAAACGCCGACTTTTTTTGTTTTCTTCAAAGCCTCCAACAATAATTGATAAGGCCTCGTGCCTGATTTATCCGGTTCAAGATAGTAAGGCGTTTCATAATACAGACTGCTTATCTCCTCTTCTTTTACAAAATCAGAAATCTCAATCGTTTTTGTTTTTTTAGCGCTTGCCGCTTCGAAATCTTTTTCATCCAACACTACATATTCTTTATCTACCTTGTAACCTTTTACAATGTTATCCCACGACACTTCTTTACCCGTGTTTTCGTTCACACGTTTGTATTTAATATGTGCATGATCTTTTTTATCGAGCATGTCCAGGTCAAGATTGCTTGTTTGTGTGGCGCTGTAAATTTTTACAGGAATATTTACTAACCCAAAGCCTATAGCGCCTGTCCAGATTGGCCTCATAATAAAAGATTATTTGATTTAAGATTTTACTATGAAAATCTGTGCCTTTTTTTTTCCCGTATAAAAT
>JBEPVG010000192.1:0-4820 GCA_041691175.1 Chitinophagaceae bacterium | reverse complement strand
AATTTATTATATCTTCAAAATTCTATTTCACTTGCCAAATCTTCTTTAAACAATCTTCTGGGAAAAATGCCGGACACATCTTTTATGGTGTCTGATACAATTTTGCTGATGCCTTTACCGGCATTTTCAGATGTTCTAAATAAGATTAAAACACAAAATCCTGATGTTCTTCTTGCCAATAGTAAGTTGCTTGTATTAGCGCAGGAAAAAAAGGAAGTGAATGCAGGCCGACTTCCTTCTGTTGATTTGAATGGTTTTTACAATTTCGCAAGAAACAGCAACCGTGCAGGTTTCACGTTGTTTAATCAAACTTATGGACCATCGGGGTCTGTAGGAATTAATGTCCCATTGTTCAGTGGAATTTTGATAAAAAAACAATTGGCGATCAGCGATATTCAAATTAAAAATCAACAACTCACGATTGATCAAACGAAGAATGATATTGAAACGGCGCTCACGAATGCATACATTAATTACAACAATGCTTTGAAATCCATTGATCTGGAAAAAAATAATCTCGTTCTGGCAACAGAAAATATTATGATTGCTATTGAACGTTATAAAAGATTAAACATTACTGCTGTTGAACTCCGCCAAATTCAAATCAGTTATAATGACGCAAAGAATCGCTTGTACAATGCGCTCTACCAGGCAAAAATTGCGGAAGCGACTGTGGCTTTGTTATCCGGAGATATAGCAAATTTATAGGATCAGGTTTCCTGCAAACGGGCATTTTAAAAAATAGGAATTTCAATTATTTGTTTGTCTACTGTTTTACAGATCCAACATTATTCTTTTCAAAAATCCTTAAACTATCTTTGTCGGCAAACTAATTCAATGGCAAAACAGAATCAACCTCTTGTTGGAATTATCATGGGCAGCGACAGCGATCTGAAAATTATGGAAGCCGCTGCGGAGATTCTAAAACACTTTGAGGTTTCTTACGAAATGACAATTGTTTCTGCCCATCGTACTCCGTTACGAATGGTGGAATATGCTTCTTCAGCAATGGAGCGTGGATTAAAAATTATTATTGCCGGTGCAGGTGGCGCGGCACATTTACCGGGAATGATTGCATCCTTAACGACAATTCCTGTGATTGGTGTTCCCATAAAATCTTCCAATTCTATTGACGGCTGGGATTCTGTTCTTTCAATTTTACAAATGCCGAATGGCGTGCCAGTGGCGACTGTAGCTCTTAATGCTGCAAAAAATGGAGGAATATTAGCAGCTGAAATTTTGGGTATTACTGATAAAAATTTGATGAAGAAATTAATTGAATTTAAAAAAGAAATGAAAGAAGAAGTGGAGAAGAAACCGGGCGTTATAAATTCAAAGAAGAGATAAAAAGCATCTATTTTTTGTAGTGAACAAACAAATTTTCTGTTTTTGTATTATTAATCTTTGAAAATCGATATTATTTGTTGTAAAACATTACACTTCAGTAAACAAACAAATTTTCTGAATTCTTATTTTATTTTATCATCGGAAGGCTCCAAACATTCCATGATACAAAATTCCTGTTCCAGAGCAAGCGAAGCGTCATATAGCATTTTAAAAAAATCATTTCCCCATTTTGAATAAAAGAGCATAAAGTTTTCTGTACGTTCTTGTAAGCCCTCATTTGGAAATAGTGCAGAAAATATTTTATTTAATTGGTTTTTGTGATCCGTAAATTTTCTTTTTTCCGCCCGAAAAATCTTTTTTTCTAGTACAGATAAAGATTTCAGGTGCCTCGTTTCTAAAGCCTTTGTGTGGGGCTCCAGTGTAGAATCTACGCTCTTTACAAGCTCTTCGATCTGGTGGTATATATTTTCAAATTCTCTTTTTTCATTATCCAGATTTAAGACAGATTTGCTTTCTCTTTTTACGATTTCATTTAATAAAACTTCTTTTCCTAAAAATAGATCACGAGCATTCAGATTTAATTTCTGTAACAATTTTTGATATTTTTTTTCGACGATCAGAAATGAATTTCTAACAATTAAAACGGGGTAGGGAACAGCATAATTTTTGAACAGATCTTTTAATTGTAACCAATAAGCAAGTTCGCCGCCACCGCCAATCCACGCCACATCAGGCAAGATGATTTCCTGGAATAATCCGCGCAAAATAACATTTGGACTGAAGCGCTCCGGATGTTCTTTAAGCTCATTTTTTATTTCTTCATTTGTAAAAACAATTGATGTATCATGAACTGCAAAATGATCATTCATTTCAACGATTCTGTTTCTTAAATTATCTTTTAAATAAAACAAATTGATCTCACGTGGATATGCCTGCGCCTTGTAGTGCCCCGATAATTTTTGAGAAGTTTGTTCTACAATTTTGGAACAAGTGTGATTAAAAATATCATCTTCAAATATGGAAATCATTTCTCTTTTGAAAGCAGCGCTATCCGGCAAAAGAACTAATAATCCATATTCTTTAAAAAGATTATGGACAAATAAAAATGTCGCTTCTTCGATTGTTGAATTTTTTACAAAACATATTTTTAATAAATCAATTAATGGGTTTCCAAATATTTCAACATTTATTCTTCCGGAAATTTTGTTTATTAATTTAATCAGGGTATCATCTACTTTCATTCTTCCAACGGCGCCCGTTTGTTTGGTTTCCCATTCATATTTTATACCGTCAATTATTACATGATTTAGTTCTTCCAGATCTGCATCTTCGCTTCCAATAAAAAAAACCGGAACAAAATGATATTCCGGTAATTCTTTTTTTAGGAAATCGGCCAGCTTTATGGTATGTAAAATTTTATAAACAAAATAAAGATGGCCGGTAAAAATATTTGGTTGATGTGCCGTACAGACAGTAAATGTATTTTCGTTTAAAAGCTCGTCAATATTAGATTTTATAAACTTGCAATCTTCAAAATCTTTATATTGAATTGTAAATTGATCCACTAATAATTTGCGATTTGTATGATACTTTTTTCTTTGTTGAATCGCTGACTTTATTCCTTCAAGATTCACAGGATGCTCATAAAAATCTTTTAATTGTGATACTCCATTAATATAATCTAAAACAATTTTAGTAAACTTATCTGTCTGTGAAAAAGGTATATATTCTGGTTGAAAAATTGTGTTCAAAATGGCTGAAATTTTAGCTGCAAAGATAGAGGTAAAAAAGGTTTTGATAGACAATGGATCGGCTAATTCTGATGTTGTAAAAACGGTTGAAATGGTTATTTCTTTGGTTATCTGGTAAAAGTTTTATTTGTATGTTTCCCGAATTGGTTGACGAGGAAGGATTATCCCTAAAAATATAGATCATTAATTGTATTTCAATAAATATTCTTTCAATTTTTCAAAATCTGGTTCCATTAAGATGCTTTCTTTTTCTTTGTGCATGATTGAATTTACACTTTCAGGAATTGGAATATTTTGTTCAATAACCGGTTCTACCACATCATAAAATTTCACTGGATGTGCGGTTTCTAATAAATATCCTTTCTCTTCAGGATGATTTTTTAAATAATTTTTCAAAGCGAAATAAGCGACCGCTCCATGCGGATCTAATAAATATTTTTCTTTTTCAAAAACTTCCTTGATTGTTTTTCGTGTCTCATCATCAGAAATACTGTAGCTGCTTAACGTATTATTTAAGTGGGAAAACTGGTTTTCAAACAATTCTATTATTCTTACAAAATTGCTCGGATTGCCCACGTCCATTGCGTTTGAGATTGTTGCAATTGCTTTTTGAGGCTGATAATTTTGCGTTTGCAAAAAATCAGGAACCACTTTGTTTGCATTACAAGCCGCAATAAAATGTTTGACCGGAAGTCCCGAAACATGCGCAAGAATTCCCGCGCAAATATTTCCAAAATTTCCACTTGGTACAGAAATTACTGGCGGATTTTTTTTATCCTTCCATTGTTTCCAGGCCAGGAGATAATAAAATTGTTGAGGGAGCCAGCGCGCTACATTAATAGAATTGGCGGATGTTAGAAATAATTTTTCATTTAAATATTTATCTGAAAATACCTGTTTTACCATTTGTTGGCAATCGTCAAAAGTGCCGTTTATCTCCAGCGCGTGAATATTATTTCCCAGGGTAACCAATTGTTTTTCCTGCACGCTACTTACTTTTCCGGAGGGGTACAGAATCACAACATCTACGCCATCTACGTTAAAAAAGCCATTGGCAACCGCTCCGCCGGTATCACCTGAAGTAGCCACTAAAACTGTAATTTTTCTTTTATTATTTTTTACAAAATATCCAAGGCAGCGACTCATAAACCTAGCGCCAATATCTTTAAAAGCGAGTGTAGGGCCGTGAAATAATTCCAGCGAAAAAATATTTTCTGTTACTCCTTTTAAAGGGATTTCAAAATTGATTGTTTCTGCTACAATTCGTATTAATTCATTTTCAGTGATCGTATCGCCAATGTATGGATGAATGATTTTATACGCAATTTCTTCATTGGGATAATTATTTATTTCTTCAAAAAAAGTTTTGTCGTGTTTGGGAATGGTTTCTGGAAAGTATAAGCCCTTATCAGGTGCCAAGCCCCGAATGGTCGCTTCTTTGAAATCAGCGATGGGAGCAGTTTTATTAAGGCTATAATATTTCATTTAATTTTTTCATTATCGGATTTCACGATTTAAATACAAGTAGAAATGCCAGGGATTGTACAGAATTATACAAAATTTTATACTACTATTTTTACCCCATCCGAATTTATGCCGGTTACATACGTTTTATAATCGACACCTATTTTTTCGTAAATTTCTTTCATAATTTCTTCAACTTTTAGCGCAGTGGTTTCTTCTTTACTCAACATAAAAATTGATGGGCCAGAACCTGAAATC
>JBEPVG010000191.1:0-4859 GCA_041691175.1 Chitinophagaceae bacterium | reverse complement strand
TGGTTGGTAACCTTTCACATACCTTTAGTTTCTTGTTTCTCAGTTCTTCTTCTGAAACATCAAGATTGTTTTCTTTGATTATTTTATCGCTAATTATTGTCCATTATAGCTGGTTTTCAAACTGAGGATATTCAGCTTCCACCTCTTCAACAGTTTTTTGTTTTTCATTACCGATCTCGAGCCAGCGTTTCAAAAACGAAACGGGAAATTCTAAGGGAGTCTCAATTAAACTGTGATAGATCTGATCCTGAACCTGGTTGTGACCGGCAGCGTCCCATTGGTTCTGAATTTCTTCTTCGACTGTTTTGCGAAAATCTTCTTCAGACTTTAAATTCTTTCCTGGAAAAACCATGTTAAAAAATTCCTCATTCAGTTCTTTCTTTTCTACCAAACCAATTTTGGTAATGGTCATTTTAAAAAATTTATCCAAAGAAGAGGGATCTTCTTTATCCAGGCCTAAATCTGACAGAATCCATTCTCTCTCTTTTTCAGGGAAAGCATTTTTCAATTGTAAAATGATTGAATCGCTGACTTTTTTATCCTTCAGGTTTTGCTGATATTCTTCAGAAAAATACTTTAATAAAATAGAATTATCTTTTGAAATTCCTTCGGGAACAATATTCCCTTCAGCATCACTTTCTTCAAACAAAACATTCAATACATTTTCGGGCGCAGAAACAGTTTCTACATCTTTCAAATTGCCGTTTTTGGTAACTAATTTTTCCACTTCTTCATTGACCATTTCAGGAGTGGTTTTCACTTTGTAAAAAATAGTTTTTGCGGTAGAAAGAGAATCTAAAGAAATTGCCGGTTTCAATCCCATTTCAAAAGGGAAATCATATTCTACCGGATTATTCATATCCAACTTACGCAAATCATTTTCCATTGGCAAAGGCTGTGCAAATATTTCGGGTTTTTCATTTATCAAAAATTCCTTTAATTCCTTTTCCACAGATTTGATCACTTCATCATAAAAAATAGAAGCGCCGTACATTTTTTTAACCATACCAGCCGGAACCATTCCTTTCCTAAAACCGGGAATATTTGCCTTTTTACTGTAATCTTTTATTGCTTTTTCAAATGAAGGAAGATAATCTTCTTTAGAAACTTTTACCGTTACTTTATCGTGGAGATTTCCAATATTTTCTTTAGTTACACTTGCCATTAATCTAATTTTTTTTAAACCGTTTCAGGAACGGTTTATTTTTTTCTTTTATAAGAAACTGTTGAAGAAAGTGCGCATGGAGGGACTCGAACCCACACACCTTACGGCATCAGATCCTAAGTCTGACGTGTCTGCCAATTTCACCACATGCGCTTTTGGGGCGGCAAAAGTAATGGTTTTTTTGATAAAATGAATCGTTGTAATGGTTAAAGAAAAATTGTTTTAAAAGAATGTTCGTTATTAGAGATTTTCAATCCTTATCAGGAAAAAATTAAAGAGATTCTAATTTTTTATTTTCCATTTATTTCTTGTGTAAATTCGTAGCTGATGGAAACCACGCTTGATATCCCACAATATACAATGAACGAGGAAGAAGAAAAGAAGGAAATTCTTCGAAAGTATCGTGCATTATTAAGGGCTTTAAAACCAAAATTAAAACCCGGAAGTAAAGAACAGGTAAGGGTTGCGTTCGAAATAGCTGCGGAAGCACACAAAACAATGCGACGCAAAAGTGGCGAGCCTTACATTCTTCATCCTTTGGCTGTATCAATGATTTGTGTTGAGGAAATCGGACTGGGCGTTCGGAGTACGATCTGTGCTTTGCTACATGATACGGTGGAAGACACGGACATTACTCTTGAATTGGTGGAGCGCGAATTTGGTGCGGAAATCGCAAAAATTGTCGACGGACTTACTAAAATCTCCAATGTTCTTGATGCGAACTCATCCCAACAGGCAGAGAATTTTAAAAAGATATTACTTACGCTGACGGATGACCCCCGGGTGATTTTGATTAAGCTTGCCGACCGGCTTCACAACATGCGCACGCTTGGAAGCATGAAACGGGAAAAGCAATTAAAAATCGCATCAGAAACGGTTTATGTGTATGCGCCGCTTGCCCACCGGATGGGACTTTACAATATAAAAACGGAGATGGAAGATCTGGCGATGAAATATATGGAGCCAGACAGTTACCGGTATATTGCCGAAAAATTGGCCAATACAAAAAGGGAACGTACCAGGTATATTAATGATTTCATCAGGCCGGTGAAAGAAAAACTAATTCAGGGAAAATTTGATTTTGAAATTTATGGGCGTCCAAAAAGTATTCATTCTATTTGGAATAAAATGAAAAAGAAAGGCGTTTCATTCGACGAAGTTTATGATCTTTTTGCCATCAGAATTATTTTAAATTCTCCACCTGAACATGAAAAAGAAGATTGCTGGAAAGTGTACAGCCTGGTTACAGATGAGTACAACCCTTCAACAGAGCGGCTTCGCGATTGGCTGAGCAATCCAAAAAATAATGGTTATGAAGCTTTGCATACGACCGTAATGGGACCGCATGGAAAATGGGTGGAAGTTCAGATACGCACCAAAAGAATGAACGATATAGCAGAAAAAGGATTGGCTGCACATTGGAAATATAAAGAAGGCACTACAGAAGAAAACCGTTTTGATAAATGGTTTCAACAAATTAGAGATATGCTTGCCAGCCAGGATACCAATTCTATTGATTTTCTGCAGGATTTTAAAGTATCTTTTTTGGCCGAGGAAATTTATGTTTATTCTCCTAAAGGTGATATAAAAATGTTGCCGAGTGGCTCGTCTGCGCTCGATTTCGCGTTTTCCGTTCATACTGCGATTGGCGAAAAATGCATCGGTGCCAAAGTGAATCATAAACTGGTTCCAATTGGATATAAATTGCGCAGCGGCGACCAGATAGAAATTATTACTTCTACTAAACAAAAGCCCAAAAGCGAGTGGCTTAAAATGGTCGTAACTACCAAAGCGAAATCGAAAATTAAAGATTCATTAAAGGAAGAAAAAAGAACGATTGCGGAAGAAGGTAAAAATATTTTGCAACGAAAATTAGATGGATTGGGCGTTCCAATGAACCAGGCAAACCAGGAAGAGATTGCTGGTTATTACAAGATAAATTCAGTGCTGGACTTGCTTTATGAGATCGCGATAAAAAAAATTGATCTAAAAGATTTAAAAGAGTTTCACATCTTCGGCGATAAAATTTTACCACCAAAAATTAATAAAATTCCGGTTGAGGAAAAACACGAAACAGGAACCAAAAAAGATAAAAAAGATAACGAGTTGATAATTTTTGGTGAAAGCAGCGATAAAATTATGTACACACTGGCAAATTGCTGCAAACCAATTCCGGGAGATGATGTTTTTGGATTTATTACCCAGGGCGAAGGATTAAAAATTCACAGAACATCTTGTCCGAATGCAGCGCGGCTTTTATCAAATTATGGACACCGGGTTGTAAAAACAAAATGGGTTAAGAATAAAGAAATTTCATTTCTCACAGGTATTAAAATTATCGGGCTAGACGATGTGGGCGTCATCAACAAAATTACCAACCTGATCAGCGGTACATTAAAAATAAATATCAATGCACTTACGATCGAAGCTAAGGAAGGTTTGTTTCAAGGAAATGTAAAAGTGTATGTTCATGATAAAGACGAACTGGATGATCTGGTGACAGATTTGAAAGCATTACCCGGCATTGAAAGTGTAGAAAGATATGATACTGACTAAATCGCGCTGTTTGCAGTAAATAAACAAATAACGAAGATTTTTATTTTTCTCTAAACAATAACTTCTATTTCTTAATCTTTTCTTTCAAAAACTTTCTTACTTTATAAAGATCTTCTTTTTCAAAAGCGCTTTTTGGAATGAGAAAAAATGATTGGCTGTTGAAGTATAAATGAAAAAAATTGGTGCTTTCAAGAAAGCTGCTGAAATCCTTCCACGGCCAGTTACGGCCGCCTTTTTCGTTTTCAAGGAACAGGTGTTGATCTTCGAGGCTGACTTTAAACTGATCCTTAAATGTGGTTGCCTTTTTATAAATAATTATCGGTAACACAAACCAAAAAGCCAGCATCAGCGAGAACCACAGCGTTGAACTGAGTAAAAAAGCTAACGGTGAAACTTTGCCTGTAAAATATAAAACGGCCGAAGAAATTGCAAAAATATTTACCACAATTATCATGATTTTTATTTCCTTTCTGCTAAAAAAATGAAAGCGCAATGCCTGCAAAACTTTTGGTTTGCTATAAGAAAAATAAGAAGATGTCATTAAAAACAAATGTACGATGTAGTATGAAAGTTGAGATTTTTTTATTGAAAAAAAATAAAAATAAGCATGCGTAAATTAAAAGAGACGCTTTATTTTTTCCGGATAATTACCGTTTATAATAAATTGAAAAAAGGACTTTAAAATATTATTTCACTTTAATATCTTCGTCACTATATATTTGTTTCACACCAAATGTTTTCATTTTAAAGATTTATAATGGCCATACTCGAATTACAAAATTTAAAAAAATATTATGCTACGCATAAAGCAGTGGATGACATCAGTTTTTCGATTCCGGAAGGAAGTATTTTTGGATTGTTAGGCCCAAATGGTGCGGGGAAAACCACTTTGCTGAGGATGATCACCGGAATTTTTTATCCGGACAGTGGGGAAATTTTATTTGATGGTAAAAAATTTAATGCTGTTGATGACATTTCAAAAATTGGCTACATGCCGGAAGAAAGAGGCTTGTATAAAAAAATGAAAATAGGCGAACAAGCTTTGTATCTCGCACAAGTGAAAGGGTTGAGCCGCAAGGAAGCGATGCAAAAAATAAAAGAATGGTTCATAAAATTAGAAATGCAGAGTTGGTGGAAT
>JBEPVG010000190.1:0-4860 GCA_041691175.1 Chitinophagaceae bacterium | reverse complement strand
CCGCGAAACCGGCGGAACGGATTGTTATGAGATTTTAAAAGAACTCAAAGGCGGATTGACGGCACGTTTCTGGCAAACAGTGGCCTTTGTTTTCGGAAGTGATCTACGACAACCTTACGACGCAGTAGGCAAAGATGCTGAAATGGAAACCATCGTTAAAGAGGTTCAAAGAATGTATGGATATTCCAGTTGAAAAATAGAAGGTTGAATGTTGACGCAAAATAAGATTTCGCATTATTCCTTCGTTTACTATTTTCAGCACCATTATGAAATCACAAAACTAAGATTTCAACCTTCTTTTAATGTACCTTTGCTCCATTATTTTATCTAAACTTTCTGGTTTTTGAAATTATAGCATAAATGAAGTTAGACCTTTTAGCCTTTGGCGTTCATCCCGATGATATAGAATTAAGTTGTGCTGGAACGATACTAACAGAAAAAAATAAAGGGAAAAAAGTGGGGATCATAGACCTTACCCGGGGGGAATTGGGCACACGTGGCACTGCAGAAACAAGGGAAGAAGAAGCAGGAAATTCTGCAAAAATCCTGGGAGTGGATGTAAGGGATAACCTGGAAATGAGGGATGCTTTTTTCAAAAACGACGAAGAAAATCAAAGAAAAATAATAACAGTTCTTAGAAAATATCAACCGGAAATTGTTTTATGTAACGCACCTGATGATCGCCACCCGGATCATGGACGTTCTGCAAGATTAGTGGCTGATGCAGCTTTTTTGGCTGGATTAAGAAAAATTGAAACATTTGATGGAAAAATAAAACAGGAAATTTGGAAACCCAGTTATGTGTTTAATTACATTCAGGACCAATATTTTACGCCAACATTTGTGATAGATATTTCGAACGTAATTGAAAAAAAAATAGAAGCTATAAAAGCGTTTAAAACACAATTTTTGTCAAGTCCAAATGACAAAGAACCGCAAACATATATTTCTACTCCTGAATTTTTAGAAAGTGTGATCAACCGGTCGAAAATGTTTGGAAAAATGATCGGTGTAAAACATGCAGAAGGTTTTATTTCAAAAAAAATGGTTGGAATAAATTCATTTGATGCATTGATCCAAAAAATCACCTGATTTCAAAAAGGACTAAAAAAATAAGACGAATATTAAAGAAAAAAAAACAAACAATAAATCAACAAGCAATAATGACATCACCCAAATTCATGCAAGGCAAAGGAGATTTTCATCTGGTATTAAAAAACAGAGTAAATCAATATTTTGCTGACCAACACCGTCCAATGACGGGCAACTTCGCACTACTTTTTAAAGCATCCATTTTCTCCGTTTTATATTTAGCGGTTTACGTACATCTCGTATTTTTTACCCCCGGCGTTTGGATCGCGGTTCCTGAATGCATTTTCTTTGGATTATTAACCGCAGCAATCGGTTTTAATGTAATGCACGATGGCTCTCACGGAAGTTTTAGTAAATATAAATTTTTAAATAAAGCGGCTGGTGCATCTTTAAATTTCCTCGGTGGCAGCGCAATCATGTGGAACATGAAACACAACATTATTCACCATACTTTTACAAATATCGACGGCATTGATGATGATATTGAAGCGCGCCCCTGGCTTCGATTTGCTTCTACTCAGAAGAAATTAAAGATGCATAAATTTCAACAATATTATTTCTGGTTTTTATATGCGCTTCTTCATTTGATCTGGATATTTATGACAGACTATCAAAAATACTTTAAACGCAAAATAGGAACTGTACCACTTAGAAAAATGACCCCTTACGAACACTTTTCTTTTTGGGCAGCAAAAATTATTTATGCTTTTATGTTTGTAGTATTACCGATTATGTTGATTGGTTTTGCAGATTGGATTGTAGGATTTTTACTCATCACAATGGTAACTGGGCTTGCCATCAGTATTGTATTTCAATTAGCGCACACGGTTGAACATACAGAGTTTCCGGTACCAAGCGAAGTGAGTGGAAAAATCGAAGATGAATGGGCTATTCATCAAATTCATACCACTGCAAATTTTGCCACCAAAAGCAAAACTATTTCATGGTTATTAGGCGGATTGAATTTTCAAATTGAACATCATTTGTTTCCGAGAATTTCTCATGTTCACTATCCCGCCATCAGCAAAATCATTAAAAAAACATGCAACGAATATGGAGTAAATTATATTGAATTTCCAAAAATGCATCAAGCAATTTTATCCCACATTCACTATTTAAAAAGACTCGGTCAAATAGCGTAAAAGATTTATTTTCATAAAATCCTCAAATAAAAAAATTTGGGGATTTTTTCTATTTGTAAGAAAGAATTGGCAAGGATCTTGTAAAATCAAATAATAGCTTTCAAATGTTGAAGGGAATAGAATTCTTTACCAATTTCCTCTTATTTCAAAATTTTTATTTTTAACTTTCTAAAGTATGAATATTTATTTTCAAGATACAATTCCAGGTGAATTTGATAATAATTCAAGAGTGTGGGTATATCAATCTAACCGCGCATTTACAATAACTGAAGCTTTGCGAATGAAAGAATTACTTGAAAATTTTACAAAAGAATGGAATAGTCATGGAAGTGCTGTAAAAGGATATGCGAATTTATTTTTTGGCCAATTCATCATTATTATGGCCGACGAAACTCATGTGAAAATAGGTGGATGCAGCACAGATTCAATTCTTAGGTTTATTAAAAATATTCAACAGGATTACAACGTGCAGCTTCTCGATAGGCAGATGCTTGCATTCATTGTAAAGGAAAAAATTCACGAGCTTCCTTTGGCGGAGGTAAATTTTTCAATAGAGAATAATTTTATCACGCCCGAAACTTTATATTTTAATAATACCATTCTAACAAAGAAAGAGCTATTAAATAATTGGATTATTCCTGTAAAAGACAGCTGGCTTGCAGCACGAATCCCTTCTAGTCATTTGGAGTAAACGAATAAATTTATTAAATTTATTACCGAGCTCACTTTTTCAATACATCTTTAAAGTCTGCCCAGCCCCATTTGTTTTGGATCACGGGCCCTTGCATCAAATACAATTCAGGATTAACGCGGGCTGCGGTTTTAAAAGCCGTAGCATCCAAACTAAAAACCGGGAGATTATAATTATTTTGTTCATTGAAAAAATCTTCAGCTTCATTCATTTCCGGGGTCACGACATATAAGATTCGATTGTTCTTTTTAGCATAATCATAAATTTTTATAAAATCATCCACCCAGTAATCAGTGTTTGAAAATCCTTTTACAAAAAATAAATAATAAGTTGCATCCAGGCTCAAAACCGCATCAGTCGTGTCATTTCGGGATAAAGTAGTGAGATTAAAATCCTTAATTGGCGGTTCATTATTTTTTCCTTTCTCAATAATAAAATCTTCGCGGCTTATAAATTGCCAGGTAGAATCGGGTAAATCTTTAATCGTAAAATTTTGTTTTTTCCCATCTTTTTCATAAACAAACCGATATTCTTTTTTATCAGGAACCGCATCCGCAGGCATTTTGCGCAACTTCAATACATTGCCTCCTTTTTTAAATGGAAGACAATCAACCGTTGGCAAATGACGCATTACATACCATTGATAAAATAAAACTAAAGCGGTGGACATAAGTAGAAGCAAAATATTAATTCCCGGTGTCAACACAGGAACTATATATTTTCTTCCAAAAAAAAGAATTAAAATCAGCACAAATAAAATCAGATCTTTTATAAATGACTGCATAGAAGTCAGGGGAATACAATCCCCAAAGCACCCACAGGTCGCTATCTTACCAGAAAGCGCTGCATAACCGGTAAGAAAACCGAAGAAAATAATCAGTAATAAAATAAGCCAGGTAAAAAATCTTTTCCAGATTCCCAACAACATTCCTACGCCAACAATTATTTCTAAAGTGATCATAATGATAGCAAAAGGAAGAGAATATTCACTAAGCCAATGCATGAAATTGGCAAGCGATGCATTGGTAGCCCAAACTTCAAAAAATTCCTGCATTTTATAAGCAAGCCCATGCGGATCCATCGCTTTCACCAACCCCGAAAAAATAAAAAGCAGGCCAACAATAACGCGGCAAATGTTTACTAAAATTTTCATTTTAATTTATTTAAAAAAACAATAAATTTCCAATCGTGGGCGGTGGGGACACTGCTACAGCCCCGCTCTGTATCCTATGGCATTTCACACCAACTAGCTTAAGCATTTAAATTAATCCGATAATATTAAAGCAAATACTGCATAATTTAAAATATCATAAAAATTTGATTCTATTCCTTCACTTACTAATGTATTTCCTTCATTTTGAACAATTTGCTTTATGCGAAGGATCTTTGCCAGTATAAGATCTACAAAGCTCTCCTGGCTCATGTCTCGCCATGCTTCACCGTAATCATGATTTTTATTTTGCATTAATTTCTTAGCGTTCAGAATTTTCTCATCATACAACCTTAGTGTTTTTTTCAAAGACAATTCTTCTAATTCATCATCAAGAATATCCAATTGAATCAACCCAATAACTGCATAATTTAAAATGCCTTTAAATTCTCCCTTCACATCATCATCAATTTTTTGGATCCCTTTTTCCTGGATGTTTCTGATGCGTTTAGCTTTTATATAAATCTGGTCAGCGATGGAAATAGTACGGTAAACGCGCCATGAAGTCCCATAGTCGTTAGTCTTTTTTAAAAAAATTTCCCGGCATTCCTTTACTGCATCATCATATTGCAGATCGGTATTAACTTGCGTCATAATTACCGCCAAATTTAAACTTAAAAAACAAAATGTTTTCATTGAATTGCAAAGAGAAATTAGTTTATGCTGAAAAACCTTTGGTAATGGGCATTCTGAATCTTACAGAGGATTCCTTTTATACAGGAAGC
>JBEPVG010000189.1:0-4869 GCA_041691175.1 Chitinophagaceae bacterium | reverse complement strand
CGCTACAACGATGTTCATAGAGTGTGGGCATTAATTTATCAAGCCTTTCCTTAAACCCCGGTATCGTGTTTGTAGGACGCTCTTCCATTTCTTCAAGATCCAGTTTCAATTGTATCAGCTTGGTTCTTCTGACACTCCAGAAATTAGGACCGCGTAGTATTTTTATTTCAATGATCTTCATAAAGAAAAATGAGCTGTTTTAGTGTGTAAGAAAAAAAATGAATCAAAAGGTAGGATAGAAAAAATGAACGTCAAAAAAATTAAAAGTGTTTCAAACAATGCGTTTATAGATATTCCGTTATTTTTGTAAATAATATTTTTTCTATAATCTTATCTCAAACTAACAATAAGCAATTGTTGCTTTATCAAAATAAAATTAATGGAAATACCTAAAGGAAAACTTTTTGCAATAGGTGGCGCTGAAGATAAAGGTGTTGATTTGGAAAAAGGAGAAATGGTCAGGAATAATCTCAATTTTTTTGAATTAGGAATTCTTAAAAGGATTGTAGAAGAGGCCGGAGGCCCATCTATAAGGATAGAGGTGATTACAACCGCTTCTATGATACCCAATGAAGTAGGAGAAAATTACCTGAACGCTTTTGGAAAAATAGGTTGTGCCAATGTAGGTTTATTTCCAATACGCACAAGAGAAGATGCTATGAAACGCGAATATATTGAGCGCATTAAAAAATGTGATGCTATTATGTTTAGCGGGGGAAACCAATTAAGATTAACCGCCACATTCGGTGGTACAGAACTTTTAGAAATAGCTCTTGACCGCTACCTCGAAGATAAAAATTTTTTAGTAGCAGGTACCTCCGCAGGAGCTATGGCCATGAGCAAAACCATGATCTACCAGGGAAATGCTACTACAGCACATTTAAAAAGCGAAGTAAAAATCACCACGGGATTGGGTTTTATGGGCAATGTAATTTTTGACAGTCATTTTGAAAAGCGCGGAAGATTTGTGAGGCTCGCGCAAGCAATAGCCAGCAATCCTTCTACAATGGGGATTGGACTAGGCGAAGATACCGGCATGCTGATAACAGAAGGAAATGTAATGGAAGCCGTGGGTAGCGGGCTTGTGATGATCATTGACGGTCACGGTATAAAACATAATAATATTGCTGATATTCCTGATGGGAACCCGATAAGTGTCGAAAATATCCAGGTTCATCTTTGTGAAAAAGGGAATGGCTATCTTTTGAAAGAAAGAAAATTTGTTCCAAAGATTTCTGAATATAAGCTGGAAGAGGTTTTTAAGAAAGAAAAAAAGTTGAAGGCTGTGTAAAAAGAAAATAAACCCGGATCGCAAACAAAATTAATCGGACAGAGACAGTCAGATTAATTTGCTATCAATAAATAATAATTCTTCTTTCCTTTTTGTATCAATAAATATTTACCATTTAAAAGTTGTGTGGTATTTATTTTTTCATCACTGGCATTTACTTTTTCCTTATTAATAAAAATGCCACCGCCGGCAAGCATTTTTTTTGCTTCGCCTTTGCTGGGTAAAATTTTTGTTTCTGTTAATAAAGAAATTAAATCCAGGTCAATTAATTTATTTTTTTCTATTTCCACTGTAGGTACTCCTTCCAACACCTGAAGTAGTTGTTCTTCATTGAGTTCTTTTAATATTTCCGCAGTATCATTATTAAATAAAATAGAAGAAGCTTTTACGGCAAATTCATAATCATTTTTTGAGTGAACGAAACAGGTAATTTCTTCCGCTAATTTTTTCTGAAGGATTCGTTGGTGTTCATTTCCAGCATGTTGCTGAACCAGTTCCTTAATTTCTTTTTCAGATAAGAATGTAAACACTTTCAAAAACCTTTCCGCGTCTGCATCTGCGGTGTTCAGCCAAAATTGATAAAAAGTATATGGAGAAGTTTTTTCAGGATCGAGCCAGATATTTCCTTTCTCACTTTTGCCAAATTTACTTCCGTCAGATTTGGTTAATAACGGGCAGGTAAATGCAAACGCTTCGCCGCCGGTTTTTCTGCGGATGAGTTCTGTTCCCGTTACAATATTTCCCCATTGATCGCTGCCTCCAAATTGTAGTTTGCAATTTTTATTTTCATACAACCAATTAAAATCATAACCCTGAACAAGCTGATAAGTAAACTCAGTAAAACTCATTCCGTTTTCTCCTTCAAGTCGTTTTTTTACGCTGTCTTTCGACATCATGTAATTCACAGAAATGTGTTTTCCTGTATCGCGGATGAAATCTAAAAAAGAAATATGTTGAAACCAGTCGTAATTATTCACCATTTCTGCCGCGTTGCTTTTATCAGAATTGAAATTAAGAAACTTCGATAATTGTTGCTTTACTGCCGCTACGTTTTTATCCAGAACTTCTTTGCTTAATAAATTCCTTTCCGCACTTTTCCCCGACGGATCGCCCACCATTCCTGTAGCCCCGCCAACTAAAGCGATTGGCTTATGACCAAAATTTTGCAAATGAACCAACACAATTATTGGAATCAAACTTCCGATGTGAAGACTGTCAGCTGTTGGATCAAAACCAACATAACCTGAGGTTGATTCTTTTAAAAGTTGGTCTTCCGTACCGGGAATGATATCATGAACAAGGCCGCGCCATTTCAATTCTGCGATTACATTTTCCATATCCTGCAAAAATAAACAACAGAAATTCCTTGTAAATATTTTTTTATCGCTTTTGTTTGATCAAAAAATGCTGAATGACATCACTTTTTTTTGTTTTAAATTGGTTCTAAATATTAGTATCCAAAATCATTTGCGAGTTACTCCAACTTTTACTTAATTTTATCACTAAATAAACCCCAGGATGCAATATAATAAACGTAAACTCCGTTTAATTTTCCGGGATCATTACTGAATTATTCAAATAACCGATCACCCCTAATATGAGAATTTCCAGATGCGCCAAATTATTGTTGTTTTTGCTGCTTCCCTGTGTGGGGTTTTCCCAATTCAGAAAATATTCCAATGAATTCTTAAACATCGGCGCCGGTGCGCGTGGACTTGGAATGGGTGCTGCAAACGCTGCCTCAGTTTCTGACGGCACAGCTGGTTATTGGAATCCGGCGGCTCTGGTCGGCGTGCAGGATTTTTCTACAGTCAACCTAATGCACGCAAGTTATTTTGATAACATTGGTAAATACGATTATGCCAGTTTTGCAATTCCTGAAAATGATAACAAAAGAGTTTTAGGTATTTCCATATTGCGTTTTGCTGTGGATGATATTCCGAACACGCTTTTTTTGGTACAACCAGACGGAAGCATCAACTACGGAAATGTCACCACCTTTTCTTCTGCTGATTATGCTTTTCTCTTTTCTTACGCCCAAAAAATAAGAGACGACGACGATTTGAAAATGAGCTTTGGTGCAAATGCCAAAGTGATTTATCGCAAAGTTGGCCATTTTGCCACAGCCTGGGGTTTTGGTATTGATGCAGGATTTAAAATGCAAAAAAACAGATGGAGTTTGGGGATTGTAGCCAAGGATCTGACGACCACTTTTAACGCCTGGTCTTTTCATTTTACTGATAAAGAAAAAGAAGTTCTTTATTTAACCAATAACGATATTCCTGTAAAATCAACTGAACTAACTGCTCCCCGGTTAACCATTGGAAATTCGTATAATTTTCGCCTCGGCGCTTCTGTAAATCTTTTAGCAGAAGCCGACTTTGATTTCACATTTGATGGAAGAAGAAATACAGTTATCAGCAGCAATGCAATAAATGTGGATCCTCATGCAGGCCTGGAAGCATCTATCAAAAATGTATTTTTTGTGCGGGCAGGAATTTCAAATTTTCAACAAGCGCTGGCAGATGCAGATACAATGAATGAAAAAAAGGTTTGGATTTTTCAGCCTAGTCTCGGCGCTGGTTTTAAAATAAATAATTTCAGTATTGATTATGCATTTACAAATCTTGCTAATCAATCCAATCCTTTATACACGCATATTTTTTCATTAAAAATTGATTTCGGGAACAAAGAGAACCAATAGTATTAACATTCAAACATGAAGAAATTACTTGTCATAATTTTTATTCTTATTATTGGCGTCACAAACGCGCAAACTTATTCCAATAGCTGGATTGATTACAATAAAACTTATTATAAATTCGAGGTTGGCAGCAACGGGCTTTATCATATTTCTCAATCAACTTTAAATAGTTTGGGACTTTCAAATACGCCTGCTGAACAATTTCAACTTTGGAGAAATGGCGAGCAGGTTGCGATTTATACAAGTGTTGCATCCGGTCCTTTGCCCACAAATGGTTTTATTGAGTTTTGGGGAAAAATGAATGACGGGAAAATTGATACCAAATTGTATAATGTTCCTGATTACCAGCTTTCTGATCATTACAGCTTACAAACCGATACGGCCGCTTACTTTTTAACCGTAAATCCGACAGGAAATAATTTAAAATTTACGGATAATTCAAATAATGTTTCGGGCAATACATTACCACCGGAACCTTATTTTATGAATGTGAGAGGAAATTATTTTAATACCCAGATAAATCCTGGTTATGCACAGCCTGCAGGCGTTTTTGTTTATTCTTCTTCTTACGATAAAGGTGAGGGATTTTCGAGCCGGGATGTGTATCCAAGTACGCCCTTGTCTGTTAATTTTGACAATGCAAATGTTTATTCGGGAGGCCCCGGTTTTTCAATAAAATTTGCTGCTTCCGGAACTGCAAATAATGACAGGAATATAAGGGTGAAAATTTTTAATTCAGTGGTTGATAATGAATCCATGCCTTATTTAAATTATTTGAAAAAAGAAATAACAAATCAACCAATTTCTTTGTTTACTGATTTGAATAATATCCAGGTTACTTTTGAAAACACTTCTGTGGTTACCACTGATAGAA
>JBEPVG010000188.1:0-4919 GCA_041691175.1 Chitinophagaceae bacterium | reverse complement strand
TGTGAGAGCAATTTGATAAAGCAGTTCTTTTTGCATGATAAAATTTAGGATTGTAAAATAATTAAATTTCCTATTAAAATTTAGGAATTTGTAATTGTTTGCAAATTAAATAGCAGAGATTTTTATCGAATGGAGGAATGCCTGGGAACAGACTTTTTTTTCTTCGTAATAATATTTTGATAAACATTATTCTTTCCACTATTTCAATGCAGCAACATATATTTTTTTGTTTTGGGAGAAGGATTGGTTTCTTTTTACGTAAATGAGGAGATTATTTTAAATCTCCTTCCAGAATTTTATCTAAATTATCTTTTTCAACCACTTGTTTCTCTTTTTTAAATAATGAAAACTTTCTAATTGCTCACGACGCTTAATTCTGTACGGCGATTCAGCGCCCGTCCTTCTTCTGTATCATTTGTTGCTATTGGTTTTGCTTCTCCAAAACCTTTAAAGGAAAGTCGGTTGTTATTCACACCTTTTCCCAATAAATAATTTACTACGGAAACTGCGCGTCCGGTGGAAAGTTTTAAATTATCTGCAGGTTTGCCTACATTATCTGTAAAGCCGCTGATCAAAATTTTCATGGCTGGATTTTCATTCATCAGCCTGACTACATTATCCAACTCGGTGATTGATCCTGGTTTCAGTTCTGTTTTTTTGGTATCAAAAAAAACATTTTTCAAAATAATTTTTGCATTGGCTCCGATCGGCTCGAGGGGAATATTTACATTAAATACAGAATCTGTAGAAATGGAATCCATATTATAATTCTGTGAGTAAAATAAATATCCTTTGCGGTGAACATTAAAGGCATAATCTTTTCCAACAGGAAGCGTAATCAAATAATTTCCTTCTTCATCCGTTTGTAATTTGCTGATGATTTGCCTGGAGTTTATATCAGTCAAAACAACCGTGGAAGGCAAGCCGGCATTGGTTTTTTTATCATATACTTTTCCTTTTGCCCATAGGGTTTTTAAAGGTCGCAAATCTTTGCGAAGCATAAATGTATAAATATCCAGGCCACCTTTTGTATCAATTTTGTCGCTCGAATAATAAGCCATTTTCCCATCCGCATCTACGATCATCGAACCTTCATCATCAATTGTATTTATCGGGTAGCCAAGATTTTCTGGCTTGCTCCATTTTCCATCAGCAAGTTTTCTTGTAACAAATAGATCTGGCTTTTCGCTGTAGCATGGAAGCCCGTTAGAGTTGAAATATAAAGTTTGATTATCTGCATGAATAAATGGCGTGCTTTCATCTCCGGAAGTATTGATATCCGGCCCAAGATTTTCGGGCACGCTCCAATTTCCCTTTTCAGTTCTGTGGCTCACCCAAATATCTTTTCCGCCGAAGCCGCCAGTGCGGTTACTACTGAAATAGAGATCTCTTTTATCGGGTGAAAGTGAGGGCGTAGATTCCCAAAATTCTGAGTTTATATTTCTACCTAAATTCTGTGGTTCACTCCATCCGTTTTTGGTGAGATAAGAAATATAAAGATCACAGCTTCCTTCACCTTCAGGAAAGTTACAACCCGTATAAATCAGCCATTGACCGTCTTGAGAAATATTTTGTGCTCCTACATTATTATCCTGCGAATTTATTTTTCCGATAAGAGGAAACGCCTTTCCCCAAACATCGGTTTGCCGGTCACTTTCATAAAAACTTTCTTTGTTGCCGATCCTTTTTGTAAAGATCAATTTTTTATTATCAATGGTAAGTGAAGGAAAATATTCCAGGTCGGAAGTGTTGATGCTATCGCCCAGATTTTGCGGAGCAAAAACATAATTTTTATCCGGATGAGACTGTGCATAGTTTATCGCAAACTGGTACGTTTTTTTTCTGAATTCACCTGACTTAATACTTCTTTCATTCAACTTTGGAGTTAATAAAAAAGCGTTCACTGCTTTTAATGCATCATCAAAACGGCCACATCCGGCAAGGGAAATGGAGTAGGGAAGGAAAAAATCTTTGGCATACACCGAATCAAGAGAAAAAGCTTTTTCATAATTAGAAACTGAAGAAGTATAATCTTTTAATTCCGCGTCAATTCCCGCGAGCGAAAGGTAGGCATCTACAAATTTTGGCTCAATCTTTAAGGCCTCATTGATCATTTTTGCTGAAGAAATATAATCGCCGTTCCTGGCTTTATTGATTGCGAGATTATAAATCGTATTTGCTTTATGATCTACTTTTTCAGGATCATACCATTGCGATTTTGATTGTAAAAAAAAGGAAGTAAATAAAATAAGAAATACTATTTTCTGCATGGGTCGTTTTGAAAGTAGAACGAATTTCGGATGAAATTATTTAATAGAGTTGTTAACTTATCGATGCTTTGGGAAACTTAGGGCACATTTATATATTTGTGAATCTGTAACGATAATTGCCATTTTGGATTTTGTTTTATATAATCGATAATCAAGGGCGTTATTATTTCAAACTTACTCCATTCGGGTTGAAGATAAAGTTTGCAGGATGAAGAAACTTCCGAAGCATATTTTTCTGCCCAATTGAAATCAGATTTATTGAAAACAATTATTTTGAGTTCATTGGTTATTTTTAGGATGCCTGGAAGAGGAGGTTTAAATTTTTTGGGCGAAAGGCAGATCCAGTCCCATGTACCCGTTAATGGAGATGAACCGGAAGTTTCAATATTTGTTGAAAAGCCTGCTTTTTTTAATTCAGAAGTTAGCTTTTCGAGGTTGTGTAATGTTGGCTCGCCACCAGTGATTACGGCCAACCTTGCCGGATTCTCTTTTGCTTTTGAAACAATATCTTTAATGCTTTGCGAAGGGTATAAATCTTCGTCCCAGCTTTCTTTTACATCACACCATACGCAGCCAACATCGCAACCTGCAAGCCTGATAAAATAAGCCGCTTTTCCCTGGTGAAAACCTTCACCTTGTAGCGTATAAAAGCCTTCCATAACGGGTAAAGAAGAGGTAGTATATAATAAAGTTTTCAATTAACTAATTTTTTATCCATAAGTCAGACGAACTCTGTCTGGCTTATTGAACTTACAGTAAACAAACAAAAAACGGCATTTTACAATCAGCAATTACGGGTTGGCTGCTTTATATGTATTCATCAGCAAAGCGGCGATGGTCATTAATCCTACTCCGCCGGGAACAGGAGTAATATAACTGCATTTGGGCGCCACATTTTCAAAATCAACATCGCCTTTTAAGGTAAATCCGCTTTTTTTTGATTCATCTTTTACCCGGTTAATTCCAACATCAATTACCACTGCATTTTCTTTTACCATTGCTTCTTTTACAAATTTTGGTTTGCCAATTGCCGCAATTAAAATGTCTGCATTTTGACAAACAGATTCAAGATCCTTTGTGCGCGAATGGCAAAGTGTTACGGTCGCATTTCCATACTCATTATTATTTCTGCTGAGCAAAATACTGATCGGCGTTCCTACATTATTACTTCTTCCAATAATCACTACATTTTTCCCCGACGTTTCTATTTTATAATATTGAAGTAAAAGCAGAATGCCATAAGGCGTAGCCGAAATAAATGTTGGAAACCCAAGCACCATATTTCCAATATTCAGCGGGTGAAACCCATCCACATCTTTTTTTGCAGAAATGGTATCGATTACTTTTTTTTCAGAAATATGTTTGGGCAAAGGAACCTGCACCAAAATACCGTCAATTTCATCATCGTTATTTAATTCAATAATTTTTTCTAAAAGCATTTCTTCTGAAACAGAACTTTCATATTTATATAACGACGAATTAATTCCAACTTCTTTACAATTCTTTACTTTGGAAGCCACATAAGTTTCGCTTGCCGGATCGTTACCAACAAGGATTGCAGCAAGATGCGGAATTTTTTTTCCTTCGGATAATAATGCAGAAACTTTCTTTTTTAAATCTTCTTTGATGGCTGCTGACGCCACTTTTCCTTCTAATAATTGCATAACGCAAAATTAAACCAGGCAGAGGGATTTATTTATTTTTTTGTTTTTTAAAATAAAGCCTTAGATTTAATTTTATCTATTTGTTTGGTTACTAAAATTGACGCTATGAGAAAAATCTACCTTCTATATTTTTTTCTGATCGGGATAAATTTTGCCAATGCTCAATCTTTGCGAAAGCCTGTATCGGCTTCCTACATTGGATTAGGGGCTTATAGCATGAATCATCTGGATGTTTTTTCTATTTCTTCAAACCAGGCGGCACTTGCGCAAATAAAAAATCCTTCCGTGGGTTTTTATGGAGAAAAAAGGTTTTTGTTGGCAGAAACAAATCTGTATTCTGCGATTATTGCGGTGCCTACCAAAGAAGGAAATTTTGCTTTCGAGGCAGATTATTTTGGTTATAAAAATTACAATGAATCACAACTGGGAATTGCGTATGCAAGAACTGTCGGTAAAAAACTGGATCTGGGAATTAAATTTAATTATTACTCTTTTCGTGTTCCGGGTTTTGAAAGTCCTTCAACCGTAAATTTTGAAATGGGCGTTATTTGCCATTTTACTGAAAAATTAAATGCCGGCGTTCATTTTTATAACCCTGTAGGAGGCAGGTTATCCAAAACAGAAAATGAAAAGCTGGGTTCCATTTATTCTTTTGGAATGGGTTACGAAGCGTCTGATAATTTTTTTATCAGTGCTGAAATAGTTAAGCAGGAAGATCTGCCGGTAAATGTAAACGCAGGAGTGCAATATAATTTTGCCAAACAATTTTTTGCAAGATTTGGAATTGCTTCTGAAAATGAAACTCCGTTTGCGGGCGCTGGCTGTAGCTGGGATAACTTTCGCCTCGATGTAAGCGCCAGTTATCATCCGCAACTTGGGCTTTGCCCGGGATTAATGTTCATCATGAATTTCAAACCGAAGCAAATTGAAAAGGATTAAAGAAATAAGAAGCCTGCCTTTATTTACATTATTTATTTTTTATTTT
>JBEPVG010000187.1:0-4928 GCA_041691175.1 Chitinophagaceae bacterium | reverse complement strand
GAATATATTAGGCAGGTTCCTGGTGAAGAAGATTTAATGGTAGCAGAAGTTTTAGAAATTAATGATGATAAAATTAACTCTTCGAGAGTTTATCATGGATAAATAAAAGACTAAACCTGGAATATTTGTTTGCTGTAGACTTGCTTTTTAGGATTAAAATAATTCTAAATAAGAAAACCTTCCCATATAAAATACCGTAAATTTGTAACTGTATAAATAGATTTTTTATACAGTAATTTAAGAATTGTATTATGGCACAGCGTAGCAAACAAGAAGTACTGGATTATCTTTTCCGCGCAGAAGTAGCGGCAGTAGGTACCTCCAATATGGGAACACCAAGGCAAAGAATGATGCATTTTGGAGCAGATGAAAATTTCAATATTTATGTAAGCAGTATGAAAGGTGATCCGAAAGTGATTCAGTGGAGCAACATTCCTGAAACCGCTTTACTGATTCACCAGGGGAAATCTTTTATGGAAATGGAGGAATGCGAAATCATTGGAAGAGCAGAAATCATAAAGAATAAAGAAGAGCGTGATGCAGCGATAAAATTGATGAATCTTCGTTCACCAATAGTTGCCAACTTTGTAAAAATCGGTGCTACCGACCGGCTGGAATTTATCAGAATAAAACCCTTTATAGTTAAATACCGGTTTGTTCCTGAAGTTCTTCAGGGTGAAAAACCAACAATTTTTGAATATCCTGATAACCGGAATTCTTTCAGTACATGGGATGACGTAAAAGCAAAGTCACGTGCATGGAAAGAAGCAGTGCGCCCACTTTCATTAACTGCTTCACTCATTCCGCTGTTGCTTGGTGGCGCCATTGCTTTTTCAGTTTTGCATACACTTAATGTATTTATTTTTATACTTACTCTTTTAGGGGGTATCATGATTCAGGCAGGAACCAATATGATAAACGATTGGAAAGATGCTGAAAGGGATAATGAAAATATTGAAGGAATCCGCCCATTTACCGGCGGATCAAGGGTGATTCAGCTTGGCCTTATCTCCCGTTCCGATATGGGATTTTTTGGAATAGTTCTATGTGTGTTGGCGTTTTTAATTGGCGTTTACCTGGTAGTTGTAAGTGGTTGGGGGTTGATTCCATTAATTTTTTATGGCCTCATTTCCGGTTTATTTTATACAAGTGAAAAAGGAAAATTTTCATTTATAAATCTTGCTCCGGGCCTTGCAGAATTTTTAATTGCAACCACTTTTGGTGTCATGATGACGATGGGAGCTTTTTATGTTCAGACGGGTTATTATTCTTTGCAGGCATTTTTAATTTCTTTGCCGGTTGCGATTTTTATTTCCAATGTATTACTCATCAATCAATTTCAGGATGCAGAATCTGATTCAAGATCGGGCAAAAACACGTTGGTCGTTCGTTTGGGAAAAAGAAAGGCTAAAAATATTTTAATTGGATGCTTCATTGCGGCTTATGCAATTATCGCTTTGTTGCCGCTTTTCGCTTATGCACCTTTTACTTTTTATTTCGCTTTTCTCTCCGTTCCATTTGCGGTTCAGGCAATACGATATGCGCAAAAGAACTATGATAAAAATTCAGCTGATTTAATTCCAAGCAATGCCCACACTGCCATTACGCACTTATTTACCGGATTACTTTTGGTGTTCGCTTTTTTATTGAGCGGCCTGGGATTTATAGTTCCTGCTGTGTACCTGATCGCGTCGCTATTGCTGGTATTTTGGGTTTGGCATTATATCGAACGCCAAAGAAAAACTATGGATAATTTCAGATTGGCAATTGGGAGCAAATAAGAAGATAATTTTTAAATAAGCATTCCAAAATTGCATTTATGACTGAATGTCTTTCTGATGCTGAATAATAAATAAGATGATTTCATCCAGATTAATGCCTGCCCGATTGCATGCGTCCTGAATCTCTTCTCTTGAAACATTGGCGGCAAAAGATTTTTCTTTAAATCTTTTCTTTACGCCTTTCAATTCCATTCCATCGTAGCTGCCTGGACGCATGAGCGAATAAGCATGAATTAATCCGGATAATTCATCAAAAGCATAAAGCATTTTATCCATTTTAGTTTCGGGTTCGACACCAAAATGATTTGGCCCGTGAGAAGCGATTGCACGAATAATTTCCGGATCAATATTCCTGGTTTCCAACTCCTCAATTATTTTTTTGCAATGCTGTTGCGGCCATTGATCCCAATCGGCATCATGAAGCAAACCCGCCATTTCCCAGCGCCATTGGTCCTCTCCATTTAATTGTTCATTTTCTGCTGCCCAACTTTTCATCAAATGCGCCACCTGCTTCATGTGTAAGCGCAGCTTGTCATTCAAAACCCAATCATTCAATAATTGATTGGCTTCTTCTTTTGAAAGAGTATTTCCATGATTCACTTTATCCCCAAAAGTTTTTCTGTTTAGTAAAAGGCTCATTTGGTTTATAATTTTATTAAAGATGATGAAATTTTTTCAGGATGAAAAAGATTTGCACAATCCAAAATTAATTTACTTCAACACTTTCAAAATTCTTTTCTTTGCCGGGATGTCTTTATACATTACTTCTCTTAATTCCGGCAGCAACGGAAATTGTTATTATGTTGGAAATGATACTGAAGCCGTATTGGTTGATGCCGGTATTTCGTGCAGAGAAATTGAGAGAAGAATGAAGCGTCTGGGATTATTTATTAAAAAAGTAAAAGCGGTTTTTATTTCTCACGAACATTCTGATCATATAAAAGGATTGTCGGGTTTAGTAAAAAAATATCATTTGCCTGTTTATATCACTCCGATGACTATGCAGCGCGGTAGACTAACTTTTGAAGAGAGTTTGGTAAAAAATTTTATAGCTCATCATCCCGTTTCAATTGGCGAATTATCTGTAACTCCATTTCCAAAATTCCATGACGCCTGTGATCCTTATAGTTTTGTAGTTTCCTGTAATAATATTTGCATTGGAATTTTTACGGACATTGGCACTCCATGCGATCATTTGAAAAAATATTTTAAAAAATGCCATGCAGCATTTCTGGAAGCAAATTATGATGAGGAAATGTTGGATAACGGAGTCTATCCAATTTACCTTAAAAGCCGCATCCGAGGCGGAAAAGGACATTTAAGTAATAAACAGGCCCTCGAACTTTTTGTTATGCATAAGCCAGCTTTTATGAGCCATCTGTTATTATCTCATCTTTCCAAAAATAATAATTCTCCCGAATTGGTTCAGCAATTATTTAATGCTCATGCAGAGAATGTAAGAGTAATTGTAGCATCCCGTTATCAGGAAACCGAAGTATTTTGTATCTCCTTAAATAAATCTTTGAAGGAAGTTCCCATTTTTAAACCAGTTACAAAATCACCTTTACAACTTTCTTTATCTTTTGCCTGAGACAAAGGCTGGCACAATATTTACTAGTTTATGTTTAAAACTTTTAAATATGTTGTCAGATAGAAAGTTGCCAAAAAAAAGCAAAGACCCGAAAAAAAATCCAACAGATGAACGCGAACACACGGAAGAAGCGTTTGATCAGGCAGAAGAAGATATCGAAAAAGATCCTGACATTGAAGCCGATGAAGATGAAGATCTTGACGAAGGAGAACTGGCAAGAAAAGAAGGGCATCCTTAAAGGAATTTTTACTAATTATTTTCTTCAATACTTTTGAAAAATTGTTGAAATAAACTTTATAACTGCGTCTTTTATTCTTCAAAAAATTTAAAGCAAAATAAACTGTTGCACCCTTTGTAATTTTGTTTTATCAGATTGTGGAATTTTAATTTCGCAAAGTGCTTTTTTCAACATGTTTCTATGAAATTACCTTCTTCACTAAGGGCGTTAAATTACAGAAATTTTCAACTGTATATGGGTGGCCAATCCATTTCTTTAGTAGGAACATGGATGCAAAGAATCGCGGTAAGTTGGCTGGTTTACGAACTTACACATTCCGCTTTCATGCTGGGTTTGGTGGCTTTTGCAAGCCGGATTCCGATGTTAATTTTATCCCCTTACGCCGGAGCTTACGTAGATCGTCACAGCCGCTATAGAACTTTGTTGATTACACAGTTGGCTTCGATGCTTCAAGCGGGGCTTCTTGCATTGGTCGTTCTTACCAATCATTATGATATAACTATTATCATTTTATTAAGCATTATGCTTGGCGTTATCAATGCTTTTGACGCGCCGTCACGCCAATCATTAATGATTGTTATGGTGAGGACTAACAAAGACTTACCGAATGCCATAGCACTTAATTCTTCCATGGTAACCCTGGCGCGCTTAATCGGCCCCGCCGTTGCAGGAATTTTATTAAGTACAGTCGGAGAAGGAATTTGCTTCCTGATAAATTTTTTAAGTTTCATAGCGGTAATTTCTTCGCTGCTAATGATGAAACTAAATATACCGGAACGGAAAAAAAATGTGGAACACATCTGGATGAACCTCAGGCAAGGTTTTACGTACCTGAAACGCAATCCTGCTCTACGTTACAGCATTATGTTGATGGCTCTTCTCAGTTTAATTGTGATGCCATATGTTACGCTGCTTCCCATTTATGCAAAGACCGTTTTTAAAGGCGATGTAACCACTTTTAGCTGGCTTAATTGTATCTCAGGATTGGGTGCTTTAATTGGTGCTATTTATGTTGCCAGATTGCAATTTGAAAGAAATTTATTAAAAGTAATTTTAGGCGCCGGACTATTGATTTCGCTTAGCCTGGTGCTTTTTTCGTACATCACTTACCTGCCATTATCTTTATTTATTATTATGATCGGAGAAGGAGGTTTACTCACTTTTGTTGCCTCTACAAATACTTTTTTGCAAACGCATGTAGAAGAAAATATGCGTGGAAGAGTGATCAGTTATTATGTGATGGCATTTGGAGGAATGATTCCGATTGGAAGTTTATTGGTGGGTTTGCTGGCACATTTGACAAGTGCTCCGTTTGCAC
>JBEPVG010000186.1:0-4942 GCA_041691175.1 Chitinophagaceae bacterium | reverse complement strand
CTATACAACTACTGTTGCTCCATTTCAGGAAGGCACAGGTGTTACTGGTTTTATGGCTAATACTTTTTATGACAGTTTCCGGAAATTTTATGGAATTTTTTGGTGCTAACACTTTGTTTCTTGCTCCTGAATACCTGGGAAATGTAAATGCGGCAGGTGCCGCCATCACTGGCGTTGCGACAGGAATATTTATTATGAGCTGGAATATTACCACATTCATTTTGCATAGCGGGCGATTTCGTTTTTTAGCGACTAGTTCAAAACCCTTCTTTAAATATTGTTTAAATAATGCGATTATTCCGATTACTTTTTTGCTTTTGTATTTTATTGAAGCAATCTATTTTGATCGTGTAAAAGAATTAATCCCTTTAAAACAATTCCTTTTAATTGTCGCTGGTTTCGTATGTGGCATTTCAATTTTAATTTTTGTTTCATTTCTTTATTTTTTTAATGCAGATAAAAGAATCATCAGAGCGTTTCAGCCTGGTCTGGTAGATTTCGACGAAAATAAAATCCCCGAAACAGTAGAGGAGAAAATCATTATCGATAATTTCGGATTGCCGGTAGAAAACTATTTGAGCTCCAGACTTAAAATCAAAAAAGTAAGATCTGTAGCGCATTACAGCCAGGAATTCCTGGATGTTATTTTCAAGCGTCATCATTTCTCTGCCATGCTAACTATTTTGCTGGCTTTTATTTTTATGATTTTTATTGCATTTTTTCTTGACAACAAAATTTTTCAAATTCCTGCTGCAGCAAGCATTCTCTTATTATTTGCAATCATGATTGCAGTGATTGGAGCGCTTTCTTATTTTTTAAAAAGCTGGAGTTTATTGTTTATGATCCTGGTTTATATTACGCTGAATGCTCTCTATAAATACGATATTATCGATCCAAGAAATAAAGCATACGGATTAAATTATTCAAACCCTGACAGGCCAGTATATTCTTTGGAGAGCCTGGAATCATTGAATACCCCTCTTAAAATTGAGTCTGATAAAAATAAGATGCTCTCAATTTTAAATAACTGGAAAGTAAACCAGCGTGAAGAAAAGCCTTTAATGATTCTTTTCAATTTTAGCGGCGGTGGCCTTAGAAGCGCTAGTTTTTCTATGAATGTTTTACAGGAATTAGACAGCATTACTAATGGGTATATCATGAAAAAAACAATGCTGATGACGGGTGCCTCTGGTGGAATGCTTGCTGCAGCCTATTTTCGGGAATTATATCGATTAAAAAATAATGGTGCTATTATTAACCTTGATGATAAAAAATATCTTGATAATATTTCTGAAGATCTTTTAAATCCCGTTTTCTCTTCATTAATTGCGCGCGACCTAATTTCCCCGACTCAAAAATTTTCGTTTGGTCATTACCGTTATGCTAAGGATCGCGGTTATGCTTTTGAAGAAAAATTAAATCAGAACACACAAAATATTCTAGATAAGCCGATCGGCTTTTACAGAAAAGCAGAAGAGAAAGCCCGGATTCCTATGATGATTTTAAGCGCAACTATTACACGGGACTTTAAAAAAATGTTGGTGAGTTCACAACCCATAAGTTTCCTGATGCAAACGGAATATAAAGACAGCACTACAAAAATGGCTGGTCCCGATGCAATTGATTTTGGAGCATTGTTTAAAAATATGGATCCGATGAATCTAAGAATGCTAACCGCGCTACGAATGAACGCAACCTATCCCTATATTTTACCCAGCGTTTGGCTTCCTACAAAACCCGTAATAGACGTGATGGACGCTGGTTTACGAGATAATTCCGGGGAGGAAACGAGTCTTCGTTTTTTAAGTATTTTTAAAGATTGGATCAATGAAAACACAAGTGGTGTTTTAATTATCCAGGTTCGTTCCCGGAAAAAAGGAAGCTGGGATGATGGGTATAAAGTCAATGGAATTTCCGATGTTATTACCAATCCTTTTACCATGATGCAAACAAACTGGTTCAGGTTGCAAGATTATTCTCAGGATGATGAAATTTCCTATTTACAAAATAGTTTGGGAAATAAACTGCACCGCGTATCATTAATGTATATTCCTAAAAACCCTGAAGGTGAAGCTCCGCTTAATTTTCATTTAACGGCGATAGAGAAAAAAGAAGTTAGCGCATCATTGCACCGGCAAAATAATTTAGAAGCAATTGAGCAAATAAAAGGGTTTTTAAAGGATAGCAGTAAATAATTCTGGCTGAGGAAGCAAATAAAGTTTTTTTTTCGAAAGCAAAATTTGCCTTATTTGTTCGTTTACTCAAAACCATCCTCTCTTTTTAAAAATCCAGATCATCCAAACAGGAATAATTAACATCAATCCAACAGCAATAAAAAATCCATTCGGATTGTGAAGCCATGGAATCCTATTAAAATTCATTCCAAAAATGCCGCCAATTACTGTTGCCGGGGCCATCAGGCATGTTACGACGGCCATTACTTTCATCACTTCGTTCATTTTTAAATTCACATTGCTTAAATAAAGATCCTGAAGGTTGATCATCATATCCCGGTAGTTTTCTGCAAGTTCATTTGCCTGAATAATATGATCATAAACGTCTTTAAAATATTTTTCTGTCTTGTCTTCTATCAACGTGCTCTCACTGCGCAAAATTCCATTAATAATTTCGCGAACCGGCGAAATATTTCTCTTTAAGAAAATCATTTCTTTGCGAAGCATATTTATTTTAGCAAGTGTATAAGTATCGGGGTGATGCGTGATGTCATCTTCAAGATCTTCAATCCTTTCGCCCAATTGTTCCATAGTCACAAAATAATTATCAACGATCAGATCAATGAGGGAATAAAATAAATAATCTGCATTGTTTTCCCGCACTTTGCTGCCTGCAACTTTTATTTTTTCACGCAGTGGATTGAATACATCCCTTCTTGCATCTTCCTGAAAGCTTAAAACAAAATTAGAACCCAGCACAATGCTTATTTGTTCATTTTCAACAGAAATTACTTTTTTATTAAAGTAAAGCATATTCAACAAACAATATAATAATTGATTCAGTTCATCCATTTTCGGACGCTGGCCTGAACTAAAAATATCTTCGGCAATAAGTGGATGAATACCAAAGTGGGCACAGATCTTATCAATATCTTCTTTTATTAAACCATCAAAATTAATCCAGGTATTTTTAGAACTATTTATGTATTTATAACAATCTTCTACTTTTTCCAATTGTTGATAATCCACTTTTGAGGCATCATACTCGTACACAAAAATGAGCGTCTTTTCGGGCTCCTCTCTTTTTGGTGCAATGGTTGGATTAACCTGTAAAACCCTTTTTGTCATTATGCTCTCAAAAGGTTTTCGAAACGACATAATCCTTTCCTTTGTCATATAATCCTGTTTAACATTTAAAAGTATAAGTCAAATTTAATGCGAAGGCATGTTCATTTGATCTACCTTAATTGCAGAAGAAGGTAAGTTACTCGTCCAGATATTGCGATACATTTTCCAATTGCCGGATTCCTGTTGCCAGAGCGTAATGTATTCGCCCGTATCAATTGCATCGCGCTTCTTGTCCAACAATTCATACGATCCTTCTTCAACAAGGATGCTGCTGTCGCCCCATATTCTTAAAGTGTTTAGTTTAAAATTTGCAACACCACTTTTAATCATGTCCGATATAAAATGTGTGATATTTTCCCTGCCAATTACTGGCTGCTGGTTGGCCGCCATTGCTTTTGCATCCTTGGTAAAACAGGAAGCTACCGCTGTTGAATCCGCAGCTTTAAAAGACTTCATAAAATATTGATTCGTTTGTAAAATCGACGCTTCGCCTTGTTTGAGATCAAAAGCCGATGCAGATTTTTCTATTTCAATTTTATCCTGTTCATTGCAGGAACAAAAGACAATTGCAGAAATAAATAAAACAAAATAAAATTTTCGGATCAACAACATTTTAATAAAATTAAGGGTTTAAAAAGGATCAATAAAGATAAAAGGAACTACTTTAAAAAAATCATATAACTTTTCTTGCGTGCTCCAGATCTTCCGGAGTGTCAATAGAAATCGGACTTTCCTCCGTACGAATCATTTTTATTTTAATACCGTTTTCAAGTAAGCGAAGCTGTTCCAGTTTTTCAACTGCTTCCAATGGAGTGGTTTCCCATTGAGCAAAATCCATTAAAATATTTTTTCTGAAGGCATAAATTCCAATGTGTTTGTAATAAACTGGCAGGATGTTTACATCACGATGGAAAGGGATTATGCTTCTTGAAAAAAGTAATGCATCATTGTTTTTATCAATAACGACTTTTACGTAATTAGGATTAGCGATTATTTGTTCGTTTACTATCTGATGCATTAAAGAAGCAACTTTTATTTCTTCTTTTGAATCATTTTTAAAAATGTTTAATAAATTTTCAAGTAATTCTCTTTTTACAAAAGGCTCATCGCCCTGAACATTTACAACAAGATCAACCTTAATTTCGGCAACAGCCTCTGCAATCCGGGCGGTGCCGCTTTCGTGTTGGCTTTTACTCATAATTGCATAGCCTCCGTTGTGAATTATTTCATTAAAAATTATTTCACTATCGGTGACAACAATTACATCATCAAATAATAAAGTAGCCACTGTATTTTCATAAGTATGCCGGATAACTGTCTTGTCGCCGAGCATTTGCATCAGCTTTCCGGGAAAACGTGTGGCAGCATAACGGGCAGGTATAAACGCAATTGTTTTCATCAGATTTAATTCAGATTTTCTTCTTCATATTCAACCGAGTCGTTATGAAAAGTTTCTGGCAAATCTTCACTTTCATATCCGCAGGACGAACATTGGTATACATTTTTTGCAGAAATGGCATAACTTCCAAAAAGCCATGTTAATATAGCGGTTGCCACATTAGCGGTTGTTTTTTTAGGAACGAGTTCGATTGTCGTGCTTCCGCATCTTGGGCAAACAGCGCTCTGGCGGTACGATTCAT